>NZ_JBWOPL010000054.1:0-90949 GCF_056451265.1 Rhodocaloribacter sp.
GGTTGAGCAGGCGTTCGCGGAAGTGCGCGCCGCCGGGGACGCGGGTCAGCCACCGGGCGACGCGGTTGACGACGGACTCGGGCAGGTCGCGTGCGCGGTCGCCGGTGCGGCGGGCGAGCCGGACGAGCGCGTGCGCCACGTATTCCTTGCGTTCGAGCCGAACGTTGAAGATGGTCTTGAACCACGTCGTCACCTCCGCCGGGGGCACGACGCCGTCGAGCGGGCCGTAGATGGGTCGGCGCGCGCCGATGCGGCTGAGCGACCACCACGCCATCTTGTGCGGCGCGAGCCCTTTCTTGAAGTGCGCGGCGAGGAGCCACCGTCCGAGGTTGGCCTTGAGGTCGGCCGGGAGGCGTTCGAGGCTCGCCATGGCCATCCACATCTCCATCCACTCGCGGGGCTCCATGCGGCGGGGGATGAAGCGGTGGGCCTTGCCCGTGCGCACCTTCGGCTGGAGATACGGGCGCACCTCGTGATAGACCTGCTCCTGCCGGGTCGCCGTCAGTCCCCCGGCCACGCGTCGCCAGAAGACCCACCACTCGAAGCGGGACTGCGCCTTTTCGGCGAAGGTTGGTCCTTCGAGCCAGAGTGCCCACACGCGCCGCATGCGCAGGTCGTCCATGGGGTCGCCGAAGCCGGGGCGCAGGCAATAGCCGAGGAGGTTGAGCCACCGCGCCTCGTGCGCCGCGCTGCGGTCGCGCGGGGCGGCGAGGATGGTGTCGGCGAGCTTGCGCAGGAGCGGGAGCGGCCACTCGGCGCGCGGCAGCTCGAGCGCCGTTTCGAGGCGTCGGCGGAGCGGGGCCGGGTCGTCGCCCGTCTCGAAGACCTCGCGGATGACGGCCTCGGCGCGTTCGACGAGGGTTTCGTCGAGGGTGGCTTCGAGGGGCGCGCCGGTCTCCTCGGGCGCGGCTTCGCGGCGCACGTCGAACTGGAGCCGCCACCGGTGCTCCGTCTGCTCGGCGAGGCACCACAGTTCGAGCGTGCCGACCTCGGTGAGGCGCACGGCGAGCCGGACGGGCAACTCCGTGACGGCGCCTTTCTTGCCGTACCGGAGCACCGTGCGGATGGGCGGGAGTACGGTCACCTCTTCGGGCGAGAGCCGCACGACCTCGCCGAGCCGGTCGCCGAGGCGGGTGCTGGAGGTGATGAGCTGAAAAGCGACGGGCTGGTTCGTGCGGGCGAGGAAGCCGGGGGCGTCGAGGTGGGCCTCCGCGCCTTCTTCCATGCCGCGCGGGGCCAGGCATACGGCGGTGTAGGCGTCGTCGTCGGTCCGTTCGTCCGACGTGACGACGACGTAATAGGCGCGCGGGCTGCCGCTCCCGACGCGCACGCCTTCGCCCAGTCGCACCTTGCCGTAATACGCCGCGCCGGCGGCCACGGCGAGGTCGGGGCGCGGGTTGGCGAGCTCCTCGGGTGTCCATCCCTCGCCCGCCGCCTCGCGAAACCACCCGCCGATGATGCGCCGGAGCCGCTCGCGGAGCGGCGCGGGGGCAAGCGCGCCGCCGTTGAAAAGGACGAAGTCGGGATAGACGTCGTCGCGGCCGGTCTCCTCTTTGAGATAGTCCGCAAAGCGATGCCAGAACGCGGTGAGGTGGCGGGTGACGGCGGGGTCGTGCTCGTAGGGCAGGCCCAGTTCGGTGAGCCCGCCGCGGCGGCTCGTCTCCGGAGCGGCGTCGGGCGGCACGTCGGGGAAGAAGCCTTCGAGGAGGAGCCGGTGCACGTCGTCGCGGGTGAGCGTGCCCTTGAGCGTGCCGGCGATGAGCTTGCCCGCCTCTCCCATGAGGGTGACGTCCACGGCATCGTGCGCCTCGGGCGCGCCGAGGAGCTTTTCCTTCGCTTTCCGGCACTCGTGGACGAGCTGATGCCAGCGCCGGGCCTCGAGCTTGCCGGGTCGCCCCATCAGTTGGGTTTCGAGGTGGCGCGCCAGCGCGTGATCCATGTTGTCGCCGCCGAGGAGCAGGTGATCGCCGACGGCGAGGCGGTCGAACCGGAGGCCGCGCGCCCCCGCTTTGACGCCGATGATCGAGAAGTCGGTCGTCCCGCCGCCGACGTCGCAGACGAGGATGAGCCGGCCGTCGGCCATGTCGTCTTGCCAGTGGGCTTCATGCGCCGAGAGCCAGGCGTAGAAGGCCGCGAGGGGTTCTTCGAGCAGGACGACGCGGGGCAACCCTGCCTGTCGGGCGGCTTCGAGGGTCAGTTCGCGGGCCACCTCGTCGAAGGAGGCGGGGACGGTGAGCACGACGAGCTGTTCTTCGAAGCGGAAGCCGTCGCGGCCTTCGGCGACGGCGAAGTTCCACGCCTCGCGGAGATGCAGGAGATACCGGCGGCCGGCCTCGACGGGCGAGACCTTCGGGACGCCTCCGGGCGCGCCCCAGGGCAGGATGGCGGCGGTGCGGTCCACGGCGGCATGGCTCAGCCACGACTTCGCCGAGGCCACGAGCCGCCCCGGCACGCGCGCGCCCTGCTCCCGCGCGAAGACGCCCACGGCGTACGCCCGCTCCGGGTCCCACGGCAAGGCGGTGCTGCCGGGCGGAAGGTCGTATGCCCCCGGCAGGTAGAGGAACGAGGGCAACACCGGGTGCGGCGCGATCTCTCCCGGCGCGACGAGCTGCGGCGGCTCGAAGAAGCGGATCCGCCGTTTCGCCCCGCGTTCGCCGAGGTCGACGTAGGCCACCGCCGAGTTGGTGGTGCCCAGGTCCACCCCGATGACGTATCGGAAAGGCGTGTCTTCGGCTTCGAGAGGGTGTTCCACGTCGTTCACGTTGCGGGTTTCGGCTGAGAGGCGCCGGGTCGCTTTCCGCCGGGCCGGGTCACGATCCGTGCGGTTCCGCCGCGTCCGCCTCGCGGGCTTCCCGGAGGTTGAATTCGAGCTTCCACCGCCGGTCGCCGTCGCGGGCGACGCACCAGAGCTCGAGGGTGCCGATCTCGGTGACGCGGCTCAGGAGCCATACCGGGATGATCGTCCCGCCCGCCTGATCGTCGGTGGCGGGCAGCACGGCCTCCATCGTCACGACCTCGTGAATCTCTCCGCCCCAGTCCTCGACGATCTCGCCTACGTGGTCGCTCTTCCGGGTGTTCGAGGCCAGGAGGGAGAAGACGGCGTCCTCGCCGACGACGAGGCCGAACTCTTTGCTTCGGATCTCGGCTTCGGAGCCTTCCTCCATGCCGAAAGGCGCCACGCACAGCGCCTTGACGGGCGTCGGGATGCCGGGCACGGCGGGCATTGCGCTCTCGACGCCGATGTAGTACGTCTGTGCCGTGCCCGCGCGGATGCGGATGCCGCGGCCCTTGCGGGCCAGCCCGTAATACGTCGCGCCGAGGGCCACGGCCTGATCGAGGTCGGCCGAGGGGAGGGCGCGGAGCGCATCGTTGCCGCTCCACCGGCGGAGCGCCGCGAGCACCTGTTCCTGAAGGATGCCCGCCTTCATCACGCCGCCGTTGAAGAGGACGGCGCTCGGGAAGGCCGTGCCCGCCTCGCCCTCGGCGGCCACCTGCCGGTTCAGGAAATAGGCGAGATGCCGCGTGATGGCGGGGTCGGACTCATACGGCAGCCCCATCTCGCGCATGCCCATGCGCGGCTTCCGCTGCGGAAACTCGTGCGCCTCGGTCTGCGGGAAGAAGCCGTTGACGAGGATCGTCTCGATCTCCTTCCGGGTCAGCTCGGTGCGAAGGGCGCCGCCGATGAGCGAGGAGCCGCGTCCGAGGACGACCACCGGCTCGGCGTCGAGGTCGGGGTTGCTCAGGAGGCGCTCCTTCGCCTTCCGGCAACTGTGCACGAGGCCGCGGAACTGCCAGGCGTCGAGGTTCGTGCCGCTTTGTGCGAGCCGGGCCCGGACGGCATAGGCAAGCGTCAGGTCCATGTTGTCGCCGCCGAGGAGGATGTGGTCGCCGACGGCGGCGCGACGCAGGTCGAGGTTGCCGTCCTCCTCCACGACCTCGATGAGGCTGAAGTCGGTCGTTCCTCCGCCGACGTCGCAGACGAGGATGGATTCGCCGACGGAGATGGTCTCGCGCCACGCGTCGCCCTGCGCCTCGATCCAGGCGTAGAAGGCGGCCTGCGGCTCTTCGAGGAGCGTCAGGTTCGTCAGCCCGGCGTGTTGGGCAGCCTGCACCGTGAGCTCCCGCGCCACGGCGTCGAACGAGGCGGGGACGGTGAGGTAGAGCTCCTGACGTTCGAGGCGCGCCTCGGGGTCGTCCGCCGCCATGAAATGGTTCCAGGCTTTGCGGAGGTGTTCGAGGTAGCGCGTGGCGGCCTCCACCGGCGAGATGCGGCGGGCGTCCGGCGGGGCGTCCCACGGCAGGATGGGCGCGGTGCGGTCCACCCCCGTATGACACAGCCACGACTTCGCCGAGGCGACGAGCCGGTTCGGGATCTCCGCGCCGCGCTCACGGGCGTAGACGCCCACGGCATAGTCCACGTCGGGGTCCCACGGCAGCGCCAGAGCGCCCTCGGGCACGTCGTGCGGGCCGGGCAAAAACAGGAACGACGGCAAAAGCGGCAGCGCCTTCACTTCGCCCGGACTCACCACCTGCGGGATCTCGAAGAGGTGGATCTCCGGCGTTTCGAGCGGGTCGGCGTCGGCCCTCGTGAAGGCCACGACGCAATGCGTGGTCCCGAGGTCGATGCCGACGATGTATTTCGATGTGCTCAAGGTCTTCTCGGATGGGTTGCACAGGCGAGCGCCGGGTCTCTCGTCCGGAGGATTCCTTCCCTGAAGTCCCGGTCGCTCTTCGTCACGCGACTTCCACCTCGGCGGGCGCGAGGACGCGATCCTTCGCCTGCATGAGCTTCGGCAGGTCGATCCGGGTCACGCGCCACCCCCGATGGCGGAGCGCGCCCTTGAACGGCGGGTCCCCGGCGATGTTGCCCGAGAGCCGGACGGCGCGGGCGTCGAAGTCGGGGGCGACGGTGACGACGCTGCCTTCCGGCACGTCGTAGATCGGCTCCAGCGTGACGTGTGTTTCGAGCGCGCGCTTGCAGCCCTCGTGGATGCTCCGCACCGCCGCGCCGATCTGCGCGTCATCGTACCGGCTGAGGTCCTCCTGCAAAAAGTCGATCAGGCGTCCCTCGCGCTGAAGGATGGACAACAGCTGGAGCGCCGAGGCCTCGGAGGGCTGTTCCGGCAGCGCCTTCGGCGCCGGTTTCGACGCCGGCTTCGGAAGCTCCGACGGCGCGCCCGCGCCGAGCTTCCGGACGAGCTGTTGGACCGCGCCCCACAGCGCCAGCGTGACCACCGCGCCGACGCCGAGGACGAGCAGGCCCTTGCCCGCCAACGCCTCCCCGGCAACGAGATAGATCGCCGCAATCAGAACGGCGTTCAGCACCAGAATCACGAGCAGACTCTGAAGGGCAAAACTGGACTTCTTTTCCATGAGAAACACCTTTATGACGATGGCCCCCAAAAAACCTCTGGCGTGCCCGTCTGCGGACGAGCCTGAGACCCGGCGCTGTCGTATTGCGTGTGGTTGCCGTTTTTACGAGACGCGCACGACGAACGACGGAAGCGCGCCTCCGGGGGGATCAGACCAGAGCGTCTTCGGGGCTCTTTGTTGGACAAGGGTTCGAGAGGCGCAAAATTACAGGAGAAAAAGGACTTAGCACAAGCGCCTCCCGTTAAGGCATGATGAGGAATCGTTCAAAGACGATCTCGCCGCGTGGTTCCCGGCGCTCCCGGTGCGTTGGGGGCTCGCCGTGAGAGGAGCGTCATCGTCGAAGATGCCTTCGTTTCCCACGAGACCTCCCCCGTGCGGAGTCGAAAGGCCGTCGCCTCACACGCGGCGCGCCGACCGGAATCAAGCGCCGGTTTCGGATCGACTCGCGGCGTTTCCGGCATCGCGAAGAGACGTGATTCGGTTCCCGAAGAAGTCGACGCGGCCGGCCTTCCGTGGTTTGACCGGAGCCGCGCGACGGGGAGCGGTCCGGTAAAAGAATGGGCCCCCGGCGACAACCGGAGGCCCACGTATGCCGGGCAGACGGGAAACGCTTGCCGGGTTCGCCCGTCTGCCCGGGTTCACGCGTCGGCAGGGCTCACGCGGATGAGGTCACGTGGTCACGGTGCGCCCTGCCGCTGTATACTGAAGGACGATCTGGCACTCTTTGCTGGCGCCGATGGTGATGGAACGCACGGTCGAACCCTGTTCGAAAGGTACGGTCTTCGAGCCGTGGCGGCGACTCATCCGGCTGTCGCGCACCGGGCCGTCCCACTCCGTCCCGTACAGGGTTACGCTGAGCGTCGGAGCTTCCCCCGTTTTGCGCCAGGTATAGGTCTCGTCGTCGAAGTCGATGAATTGACCGGCCACGCGTCCGGTTACGACGCCCAGTCTCGAATCGAAACCCTGGCTTTCCAGCGATTCCACTTCTCCTTCGCCGGTGAACTCGTATCGGTACTGAAACTCACCCTGAGTGGCCTGGCCGAGCACCTTGTCGCAGGATCCGTTGACCTCGATGTAGTGGGTGGTCACTTCCAGAAGGAAGGTCGTTTCCCGGGGTGTCGGGTCCGGGGTTTCGTTGTCATCCCCGTCGACGCCGGTCACGTTGTCTACGCAAGCGGTCAGGCTCAGGGAAAGAACAAAAAGGAGCAGCGCAGAGGCGCGTCGCAGTATCGTTCGGGGGAAGAGGGACGTTTTTTGTTGCCGTTTCATGATCATTCCTCAATTGAATGGTTGTTCGTTGGAGGTTGGAAGACAGCGCTCACCGCCTTGATTCTCTCCTCCTAACACAGCATCCGGTCGCCAAAGTGATAAGGGGGGCGCAAATTTTTTTTCCGGGCTTGCGCGTCTTCCGTTTCGTGTCGCGCGAGGAATTTGAAGAAGCGGGAGAAAAACTCGCGGGACGTGATCGCTCTCGCGTGGTTTTGCTGTTTCTATGCAGGAACGGTGTATGGAAACGGTTCGTCCGGGCCGTCGCCGCTTCGGAAGGCCCGACGTTCGCGCGCGCTTTTCGGGGAGGGCCGGTGGGCGTTCGGAGTCCTGGTTTTCGCTTGTAAAACTTTGCTTTGCCGGGAGGAATCCTTTAATTCCTGCGTTGCTCCCTGTGCAAGAGCGCGGGGGGTTGAGGGACGCCTTTCACCGTATCGATACCCATCATGTCGGGTTCAAAGGATCAAGTGACCGCATTGCTTGTCGCGATGGGCGGGGGCCGGCCGGAAGCGGCGGGCGCGCTGATGCCGCTGGTCTACGAGGAGCTGCGGGGGTTGGCCCGGCGGCAGCTTCGCGGCGGGCGGGCGGGCGCGACGCTGAACACGACCGCGCTGGTTCACGAGGCATACCTCAAGCTGGTCAATCAGCAGGAGGCGACGTGGAAGGATCGGGCGCATTTTCTTGCGGTGGCCGCCCTGGCGATGCGCCAGATCGTCATCAACTATGTGCATCGGCAACGCGCCCAGAAGCGCGGCGGCGGGATGGTTCCGGCTACGTTCGATGAGGCGCTGATGGGCGGGGGAGGTACCCGGGCCGAGGCGTTGCTCGCGCTCGACGAAGCGCTGGAACGGCTCGAGGTCATCAGCCCGCGGCAGAGCCGGGTGGTCACGTACCGCTTCTTCGGGGGGTTGACGCACGAAGAGATTGCCGGGGCGCTGGAGGTCTCGACGCCCACCGTTCGACGGGACTGGCGCATCGCCAAGGCCTGGTTGCTTAGAGAACTATCAGAAGACGGTTGAACGATGTCCATGACGCCGGAGCGCTGGGAGCAGGTACAGGCCCTTTTTGAAGCCACGCTGGCGCGCGCCGTCGTCGAGCGCGATGCCTACCTGCGTGAGGCCTGCGGGGGCGACGCCGACCTCTTGCAGGAGGTCGCCTCCCTGCTGGAGGCCGACGGGCAGTCCGGGTCGTTTCTGGAGGGCCATGCGCTGGAGGGGATCGACGTGTCGGCATGGGCCGACGATCGCTTGCCGGAGGGGACCCGGGTCGGGCCTTATCGGCTGCTGCGGCTGGTCGGCGAAGGGGGGATGGGGCTCGTCTATCTGGCCGAGCGGGCCGACGGGGTGTTCGATCAGCGGGTGGCGCTCAAGCTCATCAAACGTGGCATGGACACCGCGCTGATCGTGCGCCGCTTCGAAGCCGAACGCCGGATTCTGGCCCGACTCCAGCACCCGCACATCGCCCGCCTGCTCGATGGCGGCGTGACGGACGAGGGACGCCCCTACTTCGTGATGGAATACGTCGACGGACAGCCCATCGACCGGTACTGCGACGCCCACCACCTGTCGATCGATGCGCGGCTGGATCTCTTCGTGACGGTCTGCAAGGCGGTGCTCTACGCGCACGCCAACCTGGTCGTCCACCGCGACCTGAAGCCGGAAAACATCCTGGTGACGGCGGAGGGTACGGTGAAACTCCTCGACTTCGGCATCGCCCGGCTGCTGGAGGAGCGCGAAGACGGAACCCGTCTGACGCAGGCCGGCATGCGGGTGCTCACGCCGGGCTATGCCTCGCCGGAGCAGCTGCGCGGGGAAGTGGTCGGGACCTCGTCGGACATCTACTCGCTGGGGGTGGTGCTCTATGAGCTGCTGGCCGGTCAACGCCCGTACGGGGACCCCGCACCGGCATCGACGACCGTCACGACGGAGCCCGAGCGGCCCTCGAGTGCGGTGGATCGCGCCCTGCGAGAGCCCGACACCGCCGAGACGATCAGCCGGGCGCGGGGCACGGAGCCGGGGAAGCTCCGCCGAAAGCTCTCGGGCGACCTCGACGTGATCTGCCTCAAGGCCTTGCGCCCCGAACCCGAGCGCCGCTACGGGTCGGTGGAGATGTTCTCCGAAGACATCCGGCGGCATCGGACGGGACTGCCGGTCCGGGCACAGCCCGACAGCCTCGGCTACCGGGTGCGAAAGTTCGTCCGGCGACATCGCACCGGCGTGGCGACGACCGCCGTCCTCACGCTGTTGGTCTCGGCCCTCATCGGGTTCTATACGCTGCGCCTGACGCAGGCGCGAGACCGCGAGCATGCGGCGGCGGTGAAGGCGCAGGAGATCGCCGAGTTTCTACAGAGCCTCTTCGAGGTGTCGAACCCTTCGGAAAATCTCGGGGAGACGCTGACGGCGCGCGCATTGCTGGACCGGGGCGCCGAGCGGCTTGAAGCCGAACTGGGGGATCAACCGGAAGTCCTGGCTGAGATGTTGGGCGTGATCGGAGACGTTTATTCGGGGCTCGGGATGTATGAAGCCTCCCTGTCGATGTGGCAGAAAGCGCTCGACCAGCGTGTGCAACGCTACGGCGAGGAGCACGAATCGGTGGCGAAGGGTCTGCACATGATGGGCGAAGCCATGAGGCTGCTCGGCAACGTTCAGGCGGCCGATTCCCTGTATCGTCGATCGCTGGAAGTCATGCATCGGCTCCCGAAACCTGCGCGCGACGAAGAAGCCGTTCTTTTGACCGACATGGGCCTGTCCGCCTATAGCCGGGGCGATTATGCCGCGGCCGAGTCGCTCCACGCGGCGTCGTTGGCCATTCAGCGGGCCTTGCCCGAAGCCAACCGGGAGGACCTGGCGGCAAGCCTCAACAACCTGGCGTTGGTCTTCACCAGCCTCGGCAAGTACGAAGAAGCCGACTCGCTCTATCAGGAGGTGCTGGACATCTTGTCCCAGATGTACGGTGCGGTGCATCCTCACCTTGCCACGACCCTGAGAAACCGGGCCATCCTGCAGCGGCGGTCCGGAAATCCTGCAAAGGCGGAAGCTTTATTCCGCGAATCCCTGGCGATGCGGCGAACGCTGTACGAAGCCGATCACCCGCTGATCGCTTCCGGTCTGACCTCTCTCGCGAATGTCCTCATCACCAAAGGAGCCTATGATGAAGCCGAGTCATTGTTGATGGAAGCCCTGGCGATTCAGCGGGAGACCCTTGGCGACGAGCATCCCCGGACGGTTACCGTGATCGATGGCCTGGCCCGGCTTTATTCGAAAACGGGCAATTACGAAGCGGCCGACTCGCTCCGCCGCAAGGCTCTCGCCTTCAACCGGAAGCGCTTTGGACCTACGCATCCCCGGATTGCCGGAGATCTCGGCGCTCTTTCAACGTTGCTTTCCAGGCAGGGCGCGTATGCGGAAGCCCTGGCGTCACGGCGGGAAGCCCTGGCAATGTGGCGCGCCGTTTACGGAAAAGAACACCCCAATATCGCGCGCGACATGCACCTTACAGGCGAACTCCTCACGTACCTCGGGCAGTATGGCGAGGCCGAGCAAAAGCTGCGCGAAGCCCTGGAGATGCGCATCAAGCTCCAGGGGGAAGACCACATAGACGTAGCCCGGAGCCGCAACCGACTCGCCGAGGTGCTCATCAAAACCGGGCAGTTTGCGGAGGCCGAAACGCTGCTGTTGGCTTCCCGCTCGCGCTTCGAGTCAGCCGGTTCACCGGCCGAGGCGAAGCGGGCCGGGGAAGACCTCCGAACCCTCTACCAGGCGTGGGGCAAGCCGGAGCGCGCGGCGCCTGCATCGGGCGGCCCCTGATCCGCCTCACGCCGGGGCTCCTTCGGCGAAACGTTCGAACACAAACCATGCTGGAGCGCACGCGACCATGAATAGAAGAATGTGGGCGGCCGTGACGGGTATGCTGTTTCTCCTCCCGGCTTGCCGGGGCGATTCCGCCGCAGACAACGCCGCCGAAGCGCAACGCGTACTGGCGGCGGAAGACGCGTACGTTCAGGCCGAGATCCACAGCGACGAGGCGGCGATCCGCCGCATCGTGGACGACCGCTTCGTGTTCAACGCCAGTGACGGGACGACGTCCGGGAAGGAGGACCTGATCGAAATGGTCGTCGGCTGGAACATGACGGGGCAGACGATCTCGGAGCGGAGCATCGTGGTGGCGGGGGCGACGGCCGTGATCTTTGGGACGACGGAACTGCGTTTTGCCTCCAAAGGCGGGGGCGAGAAGGTGTCGCGCCTGCGATACACCGCCACCTATACGAAGGAACACGACGCCTGGCGTTTCCTCGCGTTGCAGATGGCCCCGCGCGCGCCTTCCCCGTGACGGGTCATATCGACGGGGTTGCCGCGCGCAACGAACGCGCGCATCGGCCCGCTATTTTTCCGCTAACCGACAGGATATCCCATGACGGAAAGACCTCATCCCGGCGAGATCGGAGCGTACTATCTGACCTACATCGACCAGGTCCCGGAAGGCGACGTTCTCGAGGTGCTCGAAGCCCGGGGACGGGAGACGCTCGCGCTCTTTCGCGGCCTCTCCACCTCCGAGTCGCTGTATCGTTATGCGCCGGGCAAATGGAGCATTCGGGACGTCGCCAACCACATCACCGATTGTGAACGCCTGCTCGTGAGCCGCGCGTTCTGGTTTGCCCGTGGGCACGAGGAACCCCTGCCGGGTTTCGATCAGGACGTCGCGGCAGAGGCGGCTCGCGCCGATGACCGTCCGTGGGAGAGCCACGTGGAGGAGTTCGAGGCCGTTCGGGCTTCCACCCTGTCGTTCTTTCGGTCGCTGTCGGCGGAAGCCTGGGAGCGACGCGGCATCGCGAGCGGCCATCCCTTCTCGGTGCGGGCGCTGGCATACGTGACGGCGGGCCACGCCATTCATCACACGAAGATTCTGCGCGAACGCTATCTGCCCCACCTCGGATGACGCCGCGCCCACGAAGGCCCACGGGTTGAATCTCATGAAAAGGCCGTTCTCTTTCCAGGCGCGATCATTCTGGGCTTTCGGGCTCGTTTCCGGCGCACTGGCCGCGTTCTTCGTCACGTTGTTCATGACGCTCCGGGAATGGATCGAAAATCCCGGCGGCATTTTTCGGGGCGCGGAGGGGACAAACTGGACGTTTGTATACGATACGGCGATGAGTTGGCTGGTCCCGACCTTCGTGCAAGTTGCCGTTGCCGCCTCGGCGATGTGTCTCGTCTATACGGGGCTCCGCTCGATGCTTCGAAGGCGCAGGGAGCGACGCTCGGGCGGCGCAAAAGCCTGAAGGGACGCCGCGTCGCCGGCGCGGGGTGCGCACCACCGAATCTTTTTTTTCGGCGCCTCGAATGAAGCTCATGAGGATGCTTTTCCCTCAATGAAGCGGGCTCCGCTGTATTGAAGCTGAGGCTAAGACGTGTACGGTAGAAAAAGCGTGGGCGTCGTGGCTGTGGAGGGCATGATCGACCGGTCGAGAGTTCATGAATCATGGAGGAAACGGACGTGAAAAAGATGATTTGCCTGGGGGGAATCGCCCTCGTTCTGACGGCGTTGACGGGATGCGCGAGCACGGGCGTATTCAACGCCGCCAACCTGACCAACGTGGAGCTCTCGAAGGATAATTATCGGGTCGTCGCCACGAACGTGCATGGGGAAGCATCGGCGGAATATCTGTTCGGCTTCAGTGTGGCTCAGCGCGGGGAGATGCAAACCCTGGCGCTGATTCCCCTCGGCGGAGACCGCCTGTTGTATCAGTCCGCGCTGGAAAACCTGTGGCAGAACTTCGCCGAGGCACATGGCGACGTCGAGGGGCGGAGTCTGGCGCTGGTCAACGTGCGCTTCGACTCCGACGCGCAAAACGTGCTTTTCTTCTACACGAAGCCCACCATTTCCGTACGGGCCGACGTCGTCGAGTTCGTCAAATAAGGACGGTTCGGCGGGCGCATGAACCGCGTCGTCGCCGGCGGCCCGCATCGGATGGGAGCGTTGCTCCGGGGCGCTTCGGAATCCGGGCGCTCGTCCCGCCCGTGTGGCTCGCCGGCCCGCGTGATGAGCCGATTGCGCGAAAGTGTCGTTTAGGAAGGTAGAGGCCCCGGCGAATCCTCCCACGAGGTCCATCGCCGCGCCTTCTCCCCCTCTCCTCTCACTCATGCGCGCCCCCGGCGGGTTGCGAACGGAAACCACGGAGAAAAACGATGAGCGTCACCAGAGAAGTCGCCCGCTTCGGACCGTTCAAGGATTTCATCGCCAACGGGGTCAGGGTCGGCGATGCGCTCTATCTCTCGGGACAGGTGAGCCTCGACGACGAGGGCGCCCTCGTGGGCGCCGGCGATCTTGCCGCGCAGGTGCGGCAGGCGTACGTCAACGTCGCAGAGGTGCTGTCCCGCTTCGGCGCGACGATGGACCACATCGTCGATGAGATGTGGCTCGTGACGGATAGGCAGACCACGATGACGAACCTCGAGACCTTGTTCGGAATCCGCGCCGAGGCGTACGGAAAAACCCCCGAAGTCTCGCAGACGCTGGTGCAGGTCGCCGGGCTGGTGATGCCCGAACTGCTCATCGAGATCAAGTGCATCGCGCACCTGTGACGCGGAACGCCCGCCCGCATCCTGCGGGCAAACCGGAATACAGCCTGCGTGTCCGGCTGTCACGACGGCGGTCCCTTTCCCCGGGGCCGCGCTCTTAAGAAACGGTCCGGGACGTCTGCTTGCAGCCCGGCATGAGACGAATCCGCCTGGCGAGGGCAAGGGATCGGACCGCTTCTAACCTTTCCACCCGTGAGGTAACCCTATGAAACATCCCCTAACTCTCCTGCTTGCCGTGTTGATCGGCATGGCTATGGCGATGCCCGCTCAGGCGCGCCAGAACGACATGGCTCAGCAATGGGAAATGTAGCCCAGGATGGGCCACACCGAAGCGCTTCAGACGGCGCTCGCGGCTCATGTCCGGTGGCGTCAGGAGCACGACGACCCCTGGACCTGGAGCGTTTTCGAGGTGATTACCGGGCCGACAGTCGGAACGCTCATCGCTCGCTCCGGACAACACACCTGGGCCGACTTCGACACGTATCGGACGTGGGAGCACGGAGCGGCGGCCGACCGGCACTACGAGACGACGGTGGCGCCTCACCTTGCCGCCGTGCGGTCGGCCATCACGATGGGGGACGAGGAGAATGTATACTGGCCCGAGGATCCCGCCGAGGCCCGGGTCATCAACGTAATCGGCTTTGACATCCGCCCCGGCATGATGGAGCAGTTCGTCAAGGGCGTCGGCGCCTATCACAAGGCCATCGTCGAAAACGACTTCCCCGCCTATCATTACGTGGACTATAATGTGAGCGGTGATACGCACGATGCGTTCCTCGTCATCCCCGGCGGATCCATGGCCGACTTCGCCCGTCCGGAGAAGACGGTGGAGCAGTTGATGGTGGAGGTGCATGGCGAGAAGGCGTTCAAAGCGCTGCAGAAGAGTTTCGATGCCGCCGTCGAGAACGTGGAGAGCATCATGCTCGTCCATCGTCCCGACCTCTCGATCGTCGGGGCGGGCGCCATGGCGACCGGCAATTAGCGCGTGGTCCTCCGCTTCGACCTTCTTTCTCGAAACCAGCCGAATCTTCGGCCCCGGCCCGGGCGAGCCTCACGCTCCCCGGGTCGTTTTCGTCGGCGCTGCCCGGGAAGGATTTGATGCGCTTTTTTTGTACCATGACATCCGCCGTTCTCCGGCTCGCTCGTCCCCGGCGGGTCCGGATCGGAACACCGCGGACGTATCATTACAGGGAGGACGAGCATGAGCGTCGCTCTGAAAAACGGGACGCATTTTCGCACGTGCAATCTGTGCGAGGCCATGTGCGGCATCGCCGTCGAGATGGAGGGGGGGCGCATCCGCCGCATCGCGGGGGACAAAGCGGACCCGTTCAGCCGGGGGCACGTCTGTCCGAAGGCGGTTGCGCTCCGGGACGTGCACGAGGATCCCGACCGGCTGCGCCGGCCGCACCGTCGCACCTCCCGGGGCTGGGAGGCGGTCTCGTGGGAAGCAGCCCTCGACGAGGCCGCCGTGCGGCTCCGGGAGGTGCAGGCGGCGCACGGCCGTGACGCCGTCGGCGTGTATCTGGGCAACCCCACGGTGCATCATCTCGGCGCGATGCTCTTCGCCCCGCCCTTCGTCCGTTCGCTGCGCACGCGCAACCGTTTCTCCGCGACCTCCGTCGATCAGCTGCCTCACCATTACGCCGCCCACTTCATGTTCGGGCACCCGCTTTTGTTGCCCGTGCCCGACGTCGACCGGACCGCCTTCTTCCTCATCTTCGGCGCCAACCCCGTCGTCTCGAACGGCAGTCTGATGACGGCGCCCGGCATGCGGCGGCGGCTTCGCGGCATCCGGGCGCGCGGGGGGAAGGTGGTGGTGGTGGACCCGCGCCGGAGCGAGACCGCCGCGCTGGCCGACGCGCACCACTTCATCCGCCCCGGCACGGACGCGCTCCTTCTTCTGGCGATGCTCCACACCTTCTTCGCCGAGGGCCTCGTGCGTCCCGGGCGGCTTGCCGGGTTCACCGACGGCATGGCGCGCATCGAGGCGCTCGCGGCGTCGTTCCCCCCGGAGCGCGTCGCGGAGCGGACGGGCATCGACGCCGCCGCCGTGCGGGAGCTGGCGCGGGCGTTCGCCTCGGCCGAGCGCGCCGTGTGCTACGGCCGCATCGGCGTCTCCACACAGGCTTTCGGCGCGGTGTGCCAGTGGCTCATCAACGTGGTCAACGTCGTCACGGGCAACCTCGACCGACCGGGCGGCGCGATGTTCACCACGCCTGCGGTGGACGTGGTGCGGCAGGCGAAGGGGCGGCGTCCGGGCCGGTGGAAGAGCCGCGTGCGGGGGCTGCCGGAGTTCGGCGGCGAGCTTCCGGCGGCGACGCTCGCCGAGGAGATCCTCACCGGGGGCGAAGGGCAGATCCGGGCGCTCGTCACTTTTGCCGGCAACCCGGTGCTCTCCACGCCCAACGGCGCCGGGCTCGAACGCGCGCTGCCGAAGCTCGACTTCATGCTGTCCATCGACCCTTATCTCAACGAGACCACCCGCCACGCCCACCTCATCCTCCCGCCCGCCGGCACGCTCGAGTCGGCGCACTACGACCTCGTCTTTCACCTCCTCGCCGTGCGAAACACCGCGAAGTATTCGCCCGCGCTCTTCGAGCCGGAGCCGGGCGCGAAGCTCGACTGGGAGATCCTTCGAGAGCTTCGGAAGCGGATGGAGGCGGGCCGGCGTCCGAAAGACGCGGGCGCGTGGTTCCGCCGCAAGGTGTTCGATTGGATGACGCCGGAGCGTATGCTCGACCTCGGGCTTCGGCGCGGGCCGTACGGCGTGTGGGGCGGGCGCAAGCTGTCGAGAGACGGGCTGAGCCTGAAACGGCTGAAGCGCCGGCCGCACGGCATCGACCTCGGGCCGCTCGTGCCGCGCCTGCCGGAGCGTCTCCATACCTCCGATCGCCGCATCCATCTCGCGCCGGAGGCGCTCGCGGCCGACGTGAAGCGCGTCGAGGACGAACTGCTGGCGACGGAGGCGGACGCCGGGTTCGACCTCATGCTGATCGGCCGGCGGCAGCTCCGGAGCAACAACTCGTGGATGCACAACACCGAGCGGCTGGTGAAGGGAAAAGAGCGCTGTACGCTGCTCCTCCACCCGCGCGATGCGGAGGCGCGCGGCATCCGGTCGGGGCAGCCGGTGGAGGTGCGCTCGCGCGTGGGCGCGGTGGTCCTCCCCGCCGAGGTGAGCGACGAGATGATGCCGGGCGTGGTGAGCCTCCCCCACGGGTGGGGGCACCACCGGCCGGGCGCGCGCCTGCGCGTGGCCGAACGACATCCCGGCGTGAGCCTCAACGACCTGACCGACGAGCGCCTCGTCGATCCCCTGTGCGGCAACGCCGCCTTCAGCAACGCGCGCGTCGCCGTGCGCCTGCACGAACCCGAGCCCGCGTGACCCCCCGCCCCCCTCGTATCGTACACCAAACGGAGCTTTCCCGATGAGAACGATTTCGCTGAACGAAGACGAACTTCGCCGTTTCATGGCGCACCCGGACGACGGGCCGGTGGTGATGATCAACCTCCTGCGTTTCCGACCGGCTACCGACGACGGTGAGCGCGGAGAGGCGGCGTACGCGCGATATGCCGGGCGTGCGGCGTCGTTCGTGGCGCAGGTGGGCGGGCGGCTGCTGTGGCAGGGCCGGGCGGACCAACTCCTCATCGGGGGCGAAGAGGATCGGTGGGACCGCGTGCTGATGGTCGAGTATCCCTCGCGAGCGGCGTTCCTGAAGATGGTCGCCATGCCCGAGTTTCAGGCGACGCAGGCCGACCGGGTGGCGGCGCTCGAAAGCACCGTACTCATCGCCGCGACGACGGAGCGGGGCGTCCTCTCCGAAGGCTGAGAGGCGTCGTCCGCGTGCGAACCTTTGCGCCGCGCCGGGCGTATGTCCCGCCCGCGTTGCCGGACCCGCCGTCGGGAGACCGGACCTCGTTTTACCGAATATGCATGGCCCGCCGCATGAGAAGGCAGGGCTTTTTGCATATTTTGAAAAGTCGCCGTTTACGCAGCCGAATCGAACACCCGCAAGCTTTCACGCCATGGCCGGATATTCATTTCAGGAAATCGAGGAGAAGTGGCAGCGATACTGGGAGGCGCACAAAACCTTCCACGTGCCGCGCGACGTCGATCAGCACAGGCAGAAGTTTTACGTGCTCGACATGTTTCCATACCCGAGCGGCGTGGGGCTTCACGTGGGGCACCCGCTCGGCTACATCGCCACGGACATCGTGGCGCGGTACAAGCGCATGCGCGGCTTCAACGTGCTCCACCCGATCGGCTTCGACGCCTTCGGGCTGCCCGCCGAGCAGTACGCCGTCGAGCATGGCGTGCACCCGCGCATCACCACGGAGCAGAACATCGCGAACATGATCCGGCAGCTCAAGGCCCTCGGGCTGAGCTATGACTGGGACCGGATGATCTCCACCACCGACCCGAAGTATTTCAAGTGGACGCAGTGGATCTTCCTCCAGATGTTCAAAAGCTATTTCGACGAGGAAACGCAGCGGGCCAGGCCCATCGAGCACCTCATCGAACGGCTGCGGAAGGAGCGTCCGGACTGGGACGAGATGACGCCGGCGGCGCAGGAGGAGATCCTTCAGCAATACCGGCTGGCGTACGTGGCCGAGGCGCCCGTGAACTGGTGCCCGGCCCTCGGCACGGTGCTGGCGAACGAGGAGGTGACGAACGAGGGCCGGAGCGAGCGCGGCAACTATCCGGTGTACAAACGCCCGCTCCGCCAGTGGATGCTCCGCATCACCGCGTACGCCGAACGCCTCGAAAAGGACCTCGCGCTCGTGGACTGGCCCGAGCCGATCAAGCTCATGCAGCGGAACTGGATCGGGCGAAGCGAGGGGGCGAACATCGACTTCCCCGTGCCCGGAAAGGAAGAGCGGATCCGCGTCTTCACCACGCGCCCGGACACCATCTTCGGCGCGACGTACATGGTGCTCGCGCCCGAGCATCCGCTCGTCGAGCAGCTGACGGCCGACGCCTGGCCCGAGGGCACGCCGGAGCGCTGGACGGGCGGCGCGCCGACGCCGAAGGAGGCCGTCGAAGCATACCGGCGCGCGGCCGAGGCAAAGTCGGACGTGGAGCGGCAGATGGAGTCCCGGGAGAAGACGGGCGTCTTCGTCGGGACCTACGCGCGCAACCCGGCCACGGGCAAAGACCTCCCGATCTTCATCGCCGACTATGTGCTCATGGGCTACGGCACGGGCGCGATCATGGCCGTCCCCGGTCAGGACGAGCGCGACTGGGAGTTCGCCGAGGCGTACGGCCTGCCCATCATCCGCACCGTGCAGCCGCCGCCGGACTTCGAGGGCAAGGCGTACACCGGCGACGGGCCGGCCATCAACAGCGGCTTCCTCAACGGCCTGACCATCGCCGAGGCCAAAGAAAAAATCATCGCGTGGCTGGAAGAACACGGCTACGGCGCGCGCGCGGTCAACTATAAACTCCGCGACTGGCTCTTCTCGCGGCAACGATACTGGGGCGAGCCGTTCCCGATTCTCTATGCGCCCGACGGACGCATCGTGCCGGTGGACGAGGAGGACCTGCCGGTGCCGTTGCCCGAGATGGAGGACTTCCGTCCCTCCGCCGGCGACGACCCGGAGGCCCCGCCGCGCCCGCCGCTGAGCCGCGCCCCGGAGTCGTGGCGCTTCGTCGAGAAGGACGGCGTGCGATACGAGCGCGAGTACAACACGATGCCGCAGTGGGCCGGCTCGTGCTGGTATTACCTGCGGTTCATCGACAACGAGAACGACGAGCGCTTCGTCGATCCGGCGCTGGAACGGTACTGGATGACGCCTCGCGGCGTGGACCTCTACGTGGGCGGCGCGGAGCACGCCGTTTTGCACCTGCTCTATGCTCGCTTCTGGCACAAAGTGCTCTATGATCTGGGCCACGTATCCACGCCGGAGCCGTTCGGTAAGCTGTTCAACCAGGGCTACATTCAGGCCTATGCGTACCGGGATCGGCGCGGCGTGGCCGTCCCTGCCGAGGAGGTCGTCGATCAGGAGGGGCGTCCGGCTACCGAGGTGCAAGATCAGCCCGGCCGCCGCTTTTTCTACAAAGGCGAGCCGGTCACGCAGGAGTACGGCAAGATGGGCAAAAGCCTGAAGAACGCCGTCAGCCCGGACGAGGTCAACGAGCAGTACGGCTGCGACACGCTTCGTCTCTACGAGATGTACCTCGGCCCGCTCGAAGCCTCGAAGCCGTGGAACACCCGGGACATCGTGGGGGTGCACCGCTTCCTCCGGCGCGTCTGGCGCAACTTCGTCGACGACCGCACGGACGCGCTCCGCCTGAACGACGCCGAGCCGCCGGAGGCGCTCCTGCGCACGCTCCACAAAACCATCGCGCGCGTGACGGAGGACCTGGAGCGGCTGAGCTTCAACACGGC
The DNA here is from genome assembly GCF_056451265.1 of Rhodocaloribacter sp. Taxonomy (NCBI): domain Bacteria; kingdom Pseudomonadati; phylum Rhodothermota; class Rhodothermia; order Rhodothermales; family Rhodothermaceae; genus Rhodocaloribacter; species Rhodocaloribacter sp. The sequence continues at coordinate 19,601 of NZ_JBWOPL010000054.1, forward strand.
CATCGCCGCGATGATCGAGATGAACAACGAACTCGTGAAACTCGAGGCGATCCCGCGCGCCGTGGCCGAGCCGTTCGTCCTCCTGCTCGCGCCCTTCGCGCCGCACGTCGCCGAGGAGTTGTGGCGTCGCATGGGGCACGAGGCGTCGCTGGCCTATGAGCCGTGGCCCGAGGCCGACGAGCGATATCTCCGGGAAGACACCGTTAAAATCGCCGTGCAGGTCAACGGTAAGATGCGGGCGACGATCACCGTGCCGGCCGGAGCGGACAAGGAGACCGTGCTCGCCGCCGCCCGCGCGCATGAGAACGTGGCCCGTCACCTCGACGGCAAGAGCCTCCGCCGCGAGATCTACGTGCCGGGGCGCATCGTCAACTTCGTCGTCGGATGAGGCGCCCCCCGCCGCTTCTTTCGTGCAAACCCTCCCCGAAACGATGATCCACCCTCGACTCGACGTGCTCGCCCTCGCCGCGCATCCGGATGACGTCGAGCTGTGCGCGGGCGGCACGGTCTGCCTGCTGGTGCGGCAGGGCTATGCCGTCGGCATCGTCGACTTCACGCGGGGCGAACTCGGCTCGCGGGGCACGCCGGAGCAGCGCCTGGAGGAAGCCGCCGAAGCCGCCGCCGTCCTCGGCCTGACCGCGCGCGAGAACCTCGGCCTTCCCGACGGCGACATCGCCCAGACGAAGGAGAACCGGGAGAAGGTCATCCGGATGATTCGCCGGCACCGCCCGCACGTCCTCCTCGTCAACGCGCCCGAATGTCGCCATCCCGACCATTGCGCCGCGGCGAAGCTCGCCACCGATGCCGCCTTTTATGCGGGGCTGCGGAAGGTGGTCACGCGAGAGGACGACGGCGCGGAACAGGAGCCGTGGCGGCCCCACCACATCCTGCACTACATGCAGGCCGTGCCCTTCACGCCAACGTTCGTCGTGGACGTGACGGAGACGTGGGCCCAGCGCATCGAGGCGATTCGGGCGTTCCGCTCACAGTTCTTCAACCCGGACTACGTGCCGGAAAAGGACGAGCCGGAGACCTATGTCTCGAACCCCGACTTTTTCCGGTGGATCGAGGCGCGGGCGCGGACGTACGGCTATCAGGTCGGCGCGACGTACGGAGAGCCTTTCCTCTATCGCGGCGGTCCCGTCGGCGTGGACGACCTCATGGCCGCGCTCGGGCGGGAGAGGCCCTTTCGCTAAAGCGGCGGCGCGGGAGGACGGCTAAGAGTGCCTGACAAAACCCTGCTTTGGAAAGTGAGCGTGAGCGAGCCGTTTCGTCGCAAGGCGCGCGAAGCAGACGTATCCGCAGCGATACGGCGATGCAGCGGAACGCCGCGACGGAGCGGCGCAGCCACGCGCAACCCGAATTGAGGTTTTGTTAGGTGCTCTAAAGCCAGATGAACGCGTCATCGTTCTCCTCCTCCGAACGCCGCGAGATCCGGACGGGGACGAGTTGCCCCGGTCCCACGTATTCCCGGAAGAATGGCTCCGGGAGCGCCTGCGCCCGCTTTTTCGCTTCCTCGGCTTCCATCGTCTCGGCTTCCATCGTCTCGGTCTCCATCGTCTCGGTCTCCATCGTCTCGGCTTCTATGGTCTCGGCTTCTATGGTCTCGACCTCCTTTGTTTCCGTTGCGGTCTCCTCCTCCGCAACTTCCACCGTTTCGGTCATCGTCTCTGGTTCGGGCGTTTTGGACTCCGTTCCTCGTTCGGGGCGCTCCGTCTTCGTTTCGTCTTTCGTTTCGGACGCCGGCGCGGCTTCGGATGCCGGCGCGGCTTCGGTTTTCGGCATCTCCTTCGGCGGCGTGAACATCTGTGCGGGCACGGGCGGTGCGGTCATGACGGGCGTTCGCTCGCGCGGCGTTGCGGGCGTCGGGGCCGACGGGGCGATTTCGGCTTCGCGGGGAGGGACCTCGGTCGTGCGGCGCGTCCGGATGCGATGGACGAGGTACGCCGCCGCGGCCATGAGCAGCGAGGTGAACGTGCAGGCGAGCACGACGGTGAAAAAGAGGGGAACGGGTTCCATGGCGAGCATGCGGGATAGAGAGAACATCGAACCGGAGTGGAAGGCAAGCCGCGTGCCCACTTTCGCAGGGGGGCGTTAGAGGCCGAAAAACGGCTGTTGCTTCTCGTCAGGAGACGAAAAGGGCAACGGACGGTCCATTTTGAGACGCCGCCGCGCCTTCTCCGGGTCCGGCGCCTCACGGGTATGACCCGGGGGGCGGACGCAAACCTGCGCGGGCCTTCACACTTCGTCGAGGGCGTACGAGAGGAACTCTTCGGCGGTCTGGAACGGGCGGCCGTCCGGCACCACGATGGCCGAGACCGAATGCAAGAGATGGTCGGCCTGTTGCGGCGTATCCTGGCGCAACCGGTTCTTGAGTTGGGAGAAGAAATTCTGTGCTTCCTCGGGACGGCTGTTTGCCAGGAGCACCACGAGGCGCTCCTGCTCCATGTCCGCAAGCATGGCATCCTGTTCCCGGAGCGACTCGCTCACCAGATCGAGGATGAACTCGAACTCGAACGGGCGCACGGTCTTCTGGTTGGTCCGGTCCATGCGCATGGCCAGCAACAGAAACGGCGTGTCGTTGAGGTCGCGTTCGAGGAAATGCTGTTGGAGAAGGTCCCGGAAGGCGGCGCGGTCGGTCAAGGTCTGCGGCGGCTCCGGTTCGGGTTCGGGGGTTGCCGGGGCGGGCGGGGGCGTGGCTTCCTGCGCGCTCGGCGGCGGCGTGACGAAGATGTCGAGGTGCTCGACGATGTCGGTGGCGCGGGACACCGGCGAGGCGGGTTGCTCCGGTTCGGGTTCGGGGGTTGCCGGGGCGGGCGGCGTCGGCGGTGGGGCGGTCTGCGGAGGCTCCTGCGCCGGGAGCATCCGCAGCGAGGAGGCCAGCGCCTCACTCGAAGCCACGAGCGACTCGAGGTCCCAGTTGTCCACGACCTTTCGCTTCAGATGCCCGATGTGCGGGATCAGCGTCAGGCGGCGCTTCGTGGATAAGTCGCCGTTGGGCACCATCTCGAGGTGGATGGAAGCCGTGAGCTGGCTCTTCATGAAATCGACCACCTCCTCCGAACGACGGCTGGCCGGCTCGGCGATGGCCAGCATCATCGTCGTGTCGAGCGGGTCGATCTGTTCGAGCATCTGGATGAACTCGGCCCGCAGCCGGTCGAAGGACCGGAACAGCACGAACGGCGTGAAGTCGTTCACCACCAGACGTTTGGGCTGGTGGCGGCGAATGATTGAGACGAGGTCATGGAGCGCCTGCGCCACGCTGTCGTCCCCCACGCTCTGGAGGGTGAACAGCGGGGGGATCCGCATCATGCGGACCGCGCCCTCGCGATGCGCTTTTTGAAGGTCGAAGCCGATGGAGGCCGCCTGAATCATCAGGTCCTTCGGGCGCTCGGGCGAAATGATGAGACAGGATTCGCCGAGCAGGGCGCCCGTCTGGAGGAACATCAGCGTGAGCAGACCGCGACCGCTGGCGGCGCGCCCGTAGACGAGGTACGAACCGCCCCGATACAGGCCGCCCCATTCCTTGTCGATGACATCGATACCCGAGAGTATTTTAGGGGCGAAAGTCGTCACTGGCGTCGAGGTGAGTTCCATTCTGAAGGCATATCATGAGGATAAAATAGGTGCTTCAGGGGCATAAACAAACGGTATGCCGCCTTTGGTTCGCAGGCGGGACACGCCGCGAAAACATCGATTATGAGTCAATAAAAGCAATATTGATCGACCCGGGCCGGGACTTCGCTCCTCATATCGAGATAAAAGGACGATCCCCTTTTGAGATTGCCCGGCGCGGCCGGCGACCTCTCCGAAGGTGTGCTTGAGGGGTCGCCGACCGCCTGAAAGGGTCATGCCTCCCGGAGCCTTCGACGCCGTTGGTCTTGCGCGGGCGTCGGCTTCTCCGACGCCGAAAGCCCGCTCTCGCGGGCATGTGGCCGGTCGTCACGGAGGTCGAGCTTCGCACGTTTGGTCCCAAATATAGACGAATTGGAACAGCGTAGCTCAGGCTGACCTCAAAATACTGGATTTTGTCGGGAAAATGACGGTTCCGTCACACTCGGCGCGAATTGGCCCGATGCTTGTGTACGTTTGGATGGAACGCCTGAAATATCCAAACGAGTCGATCGTTCCTTTGCTTGGCAGGCGGATAAGTTAGCTGACGTGCGGAGAAAGCCTCCGTCCCTGCCGGGGCGGAGGCTTTCGTTTGGTGGTGTGCATCACGTCTTCGGAGGGCCCAGTCGCCGGATGATCGCCGCCACGCCGACGTATCCGGCGAAGGCAAGCAACGCGAAGGCGGCGGTGTGGGGGGTTACGTGAAGAACGCCGTCGAAGAGGAGGTCCGCGAGCACCGCCGCGAAGCCGAAGAGCGCGGCGAACATCAGCGCGCCGGCGAAGATGAGCGGCCAGGTACGGAACGCGCGGTCGTCAAACATAGGTTTTTCTCCGGCGGAGGCGGCGCTCACAGGAGGATGCCCGCCACGATGAAGAGCACAAACGAGACGCCGGCCACGAGCAACGTGTAGGGCAACTGGGTGTTGATGTGATCGACGTGGTCGCTGGCGGCGGCCATCGAGGCGATGATCGAGGTGTCGGAGAGCGGCGAGGCATGATCGCCGAAGACGCCGCCCGAGAGCAGCGCGCCGAGCATCAGCGGCTGCGAGAGGCCAAGCCCTTCGGCCAGCGGAAGCGCGATGGGCATCAGAATGGCGAAGGCCGTCCACGACGAGCCGAGCGTGAAGGAGACGAAGCAACCCACGAGGAAAACCAGCCCGGGCAGCCACCACGACGGCCCCCCGCTCCCGATCAATCCCACGATGTACGGCCCCATCTCGAGCGCCCGAGACACCTGCCCGAGCGCGAAGGCGAACACCACCAGCAACACCACCCCCACCATGCCGGAGGAGCCCCTGACGACGAGCGCCATCGATGCGCGAAGTGACATCAGCGGCTTTCGACCCAGCGGCAAAGCGTACAGGATCATCGCCACGCCGATGGCCGTGCCCACCGCCCACAGCACCGACGTCGAGCCGCTGCCTTGCATGAAGTCGCCCTCGCCCGTGATGTACAGCCCGGCGAAGATCATCGCCACCATGACCGCGAGCGGGATGAGGAGGTCGCGCGCCTGCTCTTTCGAGCCCGGCACCGGCTCCATCTCGACGATCTCCTCGGCGATCATCGGCGTGGCGCCGGGGCGGAGGAGCGCGCCCGTGGCGGCCCGCTCTTCGGCGCGCTTCATGGGCCCGAAGCCCCGGCCCGTGAGCGCCAGCGCCAGCGCGAAGGCAATGGCGAGGATCGCGTAAAAGTTGAACGCGAGCGCGCCCGCCAGCAGCCCCACGGCGCCGGTGGTGACGCCCTGCGCGGCGAGCAACCCGAGCACGTAGGCGCCCCATCCGTTGAGCGGGATCATCATGCACACGGGCGCGCTCGTGGCGTCGCAATAGTAGGCGAGCTTCTCACGGGGCAGGCGAAGCTCGTCGAAGAACGGTCGGCTGACCGCGCCGACGACCAGGCACGTGATGCTCGACTCGATGAAGACGATCATGCCGACGACCCACGCCAGCAACTCCGCGCCCTTCCGCGTGGTGGCCCACCCGCGTCCCTGCGCCCACCGGACGAAGCCTTTCACGCCCCCCGAGGCCTGCACGAGCGCCATCAGCCCGCCGACGAGCAGGCTGAAGAGGATGATGCGCGTGTTGCCCGGATCGGTGAAGACGGCCACCGTCTGATCGGCCAGCTCCCGCAACCCGAGGATGGGGTTGCCGCCCGCCAGGATGGTCGTCCCCAGCCAGATGCCGGTGAAAAGCGAGAGGTACACTTCCTTCGTCCGAAGGGCCAGCACAATCGCCACGATGGGCGGGAGAAGGACGATCCAGTCCATGAGAGCCACTCCAAAATCGAAGGAAAACGAACGCGCCGCCGCAGGACGCGTCCCGAATCTAAGGGAAAGAGGGCAAGGATGGTAGGCGGGGGCCCAAACGCACGGGGATCAAGCGAAGGCGCGCTTCCACTTGATGCTGCAGCCCATCGACGGGAATTGCTCCATCGTGACCGCGCCGCTTTCGAGGAGTTCGTCGAGGGCGCGGCGGAGGTCGCTGCCGTCGGCGGTCCGGCCCGTGCGCGGGCGCGTGGCGTCGAAGCGGCCGTGATAGACGAGCTTCCGGTCCCGGTCGAAGACATACAGATCCGGGGTGCACACCGCGCCGTACGCTTTGGCCACCTCCTGGCTCTCGTCATAGAGATACGGGAAGGGATATCCCTTGTCGCGGGCGCGCTCGGCCATCTTTTCGAAAGAATCCTGTGGATACGCCCGGGCGTCGTTCGCGCTGATGCCCACGAACGCGACGCCTTTCGGCCGGTAGGCCCGGGCCACGTCGATGAGCGCGTCCTCGATGTGGATGACGTAGGGGCAGTGGTTGCACAGGAACGCCACCACGAGCGCTTCGGCGTCGGCGAAGTCGTCGAGCGCATAGGTTCGACGTTCCGGGTCGTCCTCGGGCGGGTTGGCGGCGGGCAGATCGAAGGCCGGGGCCTTCATGCCGGGCGCTATGGGCTGGGAATACGTGAGGGCCATGGATCGAAAAGGATGGAGGTTGGGAAACGGGAGGTCTTTGATGGTCGGAAGGGGTCGATGGATCCCGGCGTCACCGCGCGTGGATGCGTCTCTGGAGGAGGCGGACGAGGGCGCGCTGGGACGGCTCGACGTCGCTGTACGTGCACAGCCGTACGGGCGCGCGGGGGAAGGCGTCGAGGATGAGGGGGCTGCCGAGGGCGGCAAGCGTCACGGGGCGACGCGCCGTGAGGGTCTCGGCGAAGGCATGCTGCGCCGGCGTCAGACCGAACGCGTGCCACGCCGCGGGCTTGACGACGAGCGCGAGGACGACGTGCCGGGCCTTTTCCGCCTGCGCCGCCCGCCTTCGGAACTCCGCCTCCCCGGCGTCGGGGCCGATCTCGGCATAACCGGCGGCGGGGAAGGCGGCGCGCACCATCGCGCCGAGGGGCGCTTCGGGCGGGTCGAGGTGGGAGGTGTGGGGCCGGACGAGGAACACCATCATCCCCTCGCCGTCGGGCGCGTCGGGCCAGGCGTCCGGGGGGCCCTCGAAGATCGTCACGGCGCGTCCGGCCACGTCGTCCGCCACGGACCGGTGGGCCTTCGTGCCCACCCCGGCCCCGGGCGGGCGCGTGAACACATCGTCGCCGAACCGGGCCATGAGCGTTTCCTTGAGCCGCCACACCCGGGTGAAGGCTTCGTCGAGGCGGGTCTCGGAGAGGTCGCCGGCTTCGACGGCGCGGACGAGCCCGGCGACGGCGGCCTCGGGGTCGGGCACGTCGAGGAGGACGTCGACGCCGGCGCGGACGAGGGCGGCGGCCTGCGCGCCCACCGCTTCCGGCGCGGCGCGGACGGCGGCCATGAGCAGGCTGTCCGTGATGACGGTTCCACGAAAGCCGAGCTCGCCCCGCAAAAGGTCGTGGAGGATGGGCCGGGAGGCGGTGGCGGGCGCGCCGGCCGGGTCGAGGGCGGGATAGACGACGTGCGCCGTCATCATGAGATCGACGCCTTCCGCGACGGCGGCGCGGAAGGGGACGGCGTCGGTGCGCGCCCACTCGGCGCGGTCGTCGGGGACGACGGGCAGCTCGGCGTGCGAGTCGACGCGCGTGTTGCCGTGGCCGGGGAAGTGCTTGGCCGTGGCGAAGAGCCCTTCGGCGCGCGCGCCCCGCACGTACGCCCGGACGAGCCGCGCCGCCCGCGCCGGCTCCGTCCCGAAAGCCCGCGTGGCGATGATCGGGTTCTTCGGGTCGCGGTTGACGTCGGCGACGGGCGCGAAGGTGATGTGGATGCCGCAGGCGAGCGCCTCCCGCGCGGCAACCCGCGCCGAGGCTTCGACGGCGGCTTCGGCGTCGTCGCCGAGGGCGGCGAAGGCCATCGCGTGCGGAAAGACCGTCGCGCCGCGCACCTGTTGGCCCACGCCGCGCTCCATGTCGGTCGCCACGAGGAAGGGGAAGCGGCTCTTCGCCTGAAGCGCGGCGAGCGTGCCCGGCGTCTCGGACAGGCTGCCGTTGAACAGCGCGAAGCCGCCGAGCGGGCACCGTTCGAGCAAAGCCGCCACGCGCGCGGCATCCTCGGCCACCGTCACCGGCGGCGGCAGGTTCGAGCCGAGGCGGCCAAAGACGAGCTGTGCGGCTTTTTCGAAGCGGGAGGCGGGTCGCATGGGGCGTCTCTCGTGTGCGCGAAGGGGGGCGGCGGCATCATTCGCTCCGATACAGCCCGTGCGTCTCGATGTATGCCCGCACGGCGTCGGGGACGAGGTAGCGGATGGAGCGGCCCGCCCGGCGGCGCGCGCGGATCGTCGTGCCCGAGATCTCGAGGAGCGGCGCTTTCACGAAGCGCGTCCGTTCGAGGAAGCGCTCCGGCACGCCGGAGCGGTCCGCGCCGGGGCGGTCATACACGACGAGCGGCACGCGGGCGATGATCGCGTCGGGCGCGCGCCAGGACTCGAAGTCGCGCAGGCTGTCGCCGCCGAGGATGAGCGCGAACGTGTCGGCGGGGTGGGCCGTCTGAAGCGCTTGCACCGTGTCGATGGTGAACGAGACGCCGCCGCGGCGGATCTCGAGGTCGGAGACGGCGAAGGCGGGGTGGTCTCGCGTGGCGAGGCGCGTCATGGCGAGACGGTGTTCGGCGGAGACGAGCGCGGCGCCGGGCTTGTGGGGCGGCTGTGCGGCGGGCATCCACAGCACGCGGTCGAAGGCTTCCGCATCCCGCACCCACTCGGCGACGATCAGGTGCGCCGTGTGCGGCGGGTTGAACGATCCTCCGAAGATGCCGACGCGCATGGGGAGCCGTGGGAAGGTGGAGCGGGCGCGGGCCGGTTGTTAGCTTCTCTCGAGTTCATCGAGCCGTTTGATGCGCTCGGTGATCTGCTCGTACAGCGCCTCGGCTTCTTTGAGGAGGGGGCTGTCGGGGAAGAGCTGGATCAGGCGCTCATAATGCTCGATGGCGGGCTGAAGGCGCTCGCGCTGGCGGGCGCGGATGCTCTGGTCGGAGAAGGCGAGGTACGCCCGCATCGCGCCCACGAGGGCGTCGTCGGCCCACTGCGTGTCGGGGAAGCGGTCGAAGGCGGCCTCGAAGGAATACGCCGCCGCCTCGAAGAGCTCGCGGCGCTCATAGAGCTTGCCCGCCTCGTATTGCTTGTGGGCCAGTTTCTCACGCAGTTCACGGATGCGCGCTTCGGCGTCGGCGGCCTTCTCGTGGTTCGGATACCGGTTCAGAAAAAGCTGGAACTGTTCGATGGCGCGTTCGGTGTCCGTCTGGTCGAGTTGATAGGCGGGCGAGCGGTCATAATACGTCATCGCCAGTTCGTATTCGGCCTCGGGCACCCGCGGGTCGCTCCGGAAGATCTGGATGAAGCGGGTGTATTCGTTGGCGGCGAGGAGGTAGTCTCTGTTGCCGCGATAGGCGCGGGCGAGGTAGAGCTGGGCGTCGGCGGCGTATTCGTGCGTGCGCCCGAAGTCGAAGGCGCCCTGAAAGTAGAGGATGGCCTTGTCGTATTTCCCCGCCTCATAGCTCGCGATCCCTTTTTCGACGGCCTCGCGAGGGGTGTCGTAGCGCACGCGCCCGGAGCCGGAACAGGCGCTGAGCATCACGAGTGCGGCGAGCGCCGCGAAGGAGGAGATTCGGTGCAAACGCATAGGGTACATGGCCAACATGGAAAGCTCTATAAAAACGCACCTTGTCCTAACGCGGCAGGGGTGCGGAATCGTACAAAGAAAAAGCCGGGCCCTGCGGCGACCGGCCTGTGAGACGCCTCATACGTGAGCGCGCTCGGCGCTGTTCCGAGAGGTTAGCGCAGGAGCTGGAGCTTGCCGTCACGGTAGCGATGGTAGAAGAGCGCCTCGTTGACGTTGCTTCCGTTGAAGTGTATGCGCATGCCCAGCCCCTCATAGCGCGGGGCCTGTCGGAGCGTCTTTTCGAACCCGTCGCCGGGGTGGGCGAGGCGCTCCCGGATGAGGAAGCGCGCCACGTCGTAGCCGGTGAAGGCGAGGCGGTTCGGGGGCGCTTCGCTCAGCGCGCGGTAGCGGCGCTCGAAGCGTTGCACCTCGCTCCGGCCGTGGTCCACGAAGAAGTCGTTCGTATAGGTCACCTGAAAGAGGCTCGCGCGCGCGGTGATGGGGAGGTCGTGCCAGGTTTTTCCGCCGAGCACGCGGGTGGTCACGCCCGCCTGCTCGAGGCCGGAGAGGACGCCGTCGGCCAGCGCGACGCCGTCGGGCGGGATGGGCAGATAGAGCGCGCCGACCGAGGTCAGCGAGTCCACGCCGATCACTTCGGGCAGGCGGTGCCAGTGGCGCGCATCCGGCAGCAGCTCGAAGTACTGCACCGTCGCGCCGAGGCGGAGCGCTTCGTCCTGAAAGCCTTCGGCCATGCGCTCGCCCACGCTGTCGTTGAGCTCGGCGATGATGCCGAAGTCGCGGATGCGCAGGCCGTTGACGGCGAAGCGCGCCATCATGCGCCCGCGCCGGGTGATCGTGGGATTGGCCTGAAAGGCGTAGCGCCGTCCGTTGGAGACGGCCTCGTCCGTGGCCAGCGGGGTGACGAGCGCCACGCGGGCGCGCTCGGCGGCTGCGGCTGCGGCGACGGCCTCGTCGCTGTACAGCGGGCCGATGATCACGTCCACTCCTTCCGCCGCCAGCGCCCGCACCTGTTCCGCCGCCTGCCGCCGGTCGTTGTGCGTATTGCGAAACACCATGCGCACGAGCGGCGCGTCGCCGGCGGTGCGGTTGTGTTCCTCCACCGCCAGCCGGATGCCGTTGAAGAGCGCCTGCGTGCGCACCGCATCCTGCGCGTCGAGCGGCAGGGCGATGCCCAGGTTGATGACGCCGCGCCGGGCTTCGGCCAGCGCTTCGAGGGCAAAGCGACGCGTGCGCTCGGCCTCCGCCACGTACCGGCTGTCCGGATACGTCTCCACGAACCTTTCGAGGAGGGCCGCGGCGCGCTCGTAGGCGCCGTTCCGATACAAGGCCTTCCCGGACATCAGCCACGCCGCCGTCGTCTTTCGGTTGAACGGGTACTGGTCGATGACGACCTGGAAAAGGCGGAAGGCCCGGCCGTAGTCGCCTGCCTCGAACGCTTCAAGGCCCTCGCTGAAGACCTCCTCGGCCGCCTCGATGCGCGGCGGCGGCGTGCGAAGCTCCTGCCCCGCCGCGGAGCGGCCGCCGAAGAGGACGGCCAGGAGCACGAAGACGACCGCCAGGCCGACCCGTGCGCGCACCCCATGCTCAAGCATCTCCATAACGCCGGTCCGTTGGTTTCGTCGAAAGCACCCGCTCATTCCCACTCGATCGTCGCGGGCGGCTTCGAACTGATGTCGTAGACCGCCCGGTTGATGCCCCGCACCTCGTTCACGATCCGGCTCGAGACGCGCGCGAGGAAGTCGTACGGCAGTTGCGCCCAGTCGGCGGTCATGCCGTCGACGCTGGTAACGGCGCGGAGGGCGCAAACGTTCTCGTACGTGCGCGCGTCGCCCATCACGCCGACGGTGCGGACGGGCAAGAGCACGGCGAAGGCCTGCCACACGTCGTCGTAGAGTCCGTGGCTCTTGAGCTCGTCGATGAAGATGGCGTCGGCTTCGCGCAAAACCTCGAGGTCGAGGCGGGTGACGGGGCCGAGGATGCGGATGGCCAGACCGGGACCGGGGAAAGGATGCCGCCCGATGATCGTCTCGGGCACACCGAGCAGCCGCCCGATGGCGCGCACCTCGTCTTTGAACAACTCCCGGAACGGCTCGATGACCGCGAGGTCCATCTTCTCCGGCAGCCCGCCCACGTTGTGGTGCGTCTTGATGGTGGCCGAGGGTCCTTTGAACGAGACGCTCTCGATCACGTCGGGATAGAGGGTCCCCTGCGCCAGATACGCCGGCTTGCGTCCCAGCTCTTCGGCGATCTCCTCCGTGGCGCGGTCGAAGACCTCGATGAACGTGTTGCCGATGAGGACGCGCTTCCGCTCGGGGTCGGTCACGCCCGCCAGCCGGTCGAGGAAGAGGTCGGAGGCGTCCACGGCTTTGAGGCGGATGTTGTAATGGTCTCGGAAGGTATCCTGCACCTGCTCCCACTCGCCTTTCCGGAGCAGCCCGTTGTTGACGAAGATACACGTGAGGCGGTCGCCGAGGGCCTCGTGGAGCAGCACCGCCGCCACCGACGAGTCGACGCCGCCGGAGAGGCCGAGGATGACGTGCTCGTCGCCCACCTGCACCCGGATCTCCTGAACCTTCTCTTCGATGAAGGACGCGGGCGACCAGTCGCCGGCGCATCCGCACACGCGATAGGCGAAGTTTTCGAGGATCTGCCGCCCGTGCTCGGTGTGGACCACCTCGGGATGAAACTGCACGCCGAAGAGGGGCCGGTGGAGCGCCTTCACGGCGGCGATGGGGGCGTTGTCGGTGTGAGCGATGACGCGGAAGCCCTCGGGCAGGCGCGTCAGGTGGTCGCCGTGGCTCATCCACACCGTCGCGCCGGAGGGCACGCCCGCGAGCAGGTCGGCGTCGTCGTCGACGACGAGGTGCGCCCGCCCGAACTCGCGCCGCTCGGCTCGTTCCACCTCGCCGCCGAGCACCCGCGCCATCGCCTGAAGCCCGTAGCAGATGCCCAGCACGGGCATCGGCGACCCGTTGGGCCGGTAGAGATCGAGGAGCTCCGGGGCGAGCCCGGGCGCATCCTCGTCGTAGACCGAGGAGGGGCCGCCCGAGAGGATGAGCCCCTTTGGCTCCAGCGCCGCCACCTCCTCCGCCGCCATGGTGCACGGGTAAATCTCCGAATACACGCCCGCCTCCCGAATGCGCCGGGCGATGAGCTGCGTGTACTGCGAGCCGAAATCGAGTATGACGATGCGTTCGTGCATGGGCCGTCGGGGCGTTGTCGCGTTAGAACGTTGGAACGTTGGAACGTTAGGGCGTTGCCATGAGGCGATCACGGAAGCGTCAACGAATGACCGGTTTAACGTTCCATGCCCTAACGCATCACCGCATCAGCCTTTGACCATGGCTGCGTAGGCGTCGGCGTCCATGAGTTCGTCCACCTCGTCCGGGTTCGAGAGCTCGACCTCGACCATCCACCCCTCGCCGTACGGGGCGTCGTTGACGAGTTCGGGAGCGTCTTCGAGGGCCTCGTTGATGGCCGTGATCGTGCCCGAGACGGGCATGTACAGCTCGGAGACCGTCTTCACCGCCTCGACCGTGCCGAACTCGTCTCCGCGCGCGAACACATCGCCCACCTCGGGCAGTTCGACGTACACGATGTCGCCGAGTTCTTGCTGGGCGAAGTCGGTGATGCCGACCGTGCCGGTTTTGCCGTCGGCGCTCACGCGCAGCCATTCGTGATCTTTCGAATACCGGAGATCGCTGGGGAAGTCCATAATGTGTGCACCTGACTGGTTGGCGAGGAAAGGGGGGCTCGCGCGGCCCGCACCGGGAAAGTGCCGGAGTATAAAAATCAGCGGTCACAAAGCCGAGCGTCCACGTCGCAAAAGCGAAAACTCAACACAAAATCACGCGTCCTCGTCTTCGAGCGTGAAGCGTTCGAGGAAGCGCGTGTCAAAGAGGCCCGCGCGGAAGTCCGGGTTGCGGAGTAGTTGCCGGTGGAACGGGATCGTGGTCTGGACGCCTTCGATGACGAACTCGTCGAGGGCGCGGATCATCTTGTTGAGGGCGAGTTCTCGGGTGCGGGCGCGCACGATGAGCTTGGCGATCATCGAGTCGTAGTGCGGCGGGATGACGTATCCGGCATAGACGTGCGTGTCCACGCGGACGCCGTGGCCGCCGGGCGGGTGAAAGGTCTGGATCTTGCCGGGCGAGGGGCTGAAGTTCCGGAACGGATCCTCGGCATTGATGCGGCACTCGATGGCGTGCCCGTGCAACGGAACCTCGCGCTTGCGGACGTTCTCCCCCATCGCCACCCGGATCTGGTATTCGACGAGGTCGCAGTCGGCGACCTCCTCCGTCACGGGATGCTCGACCTGAATCCGGGTGTTCATCTCCATGAAATAGAAGTGCCCGTCGGCGTCGAGGAGGAACTCGACCGTGCCCGCGCCCTCATACCGGACGGCCTCGGCGCCCCGGACGGCGGCCTCGCCCATGCGGCGGCGCAGGTCCTCGTCCACGACCGGCGAGGGGGACTCTTCGAGGAGCTTCTGATGCCGTCGCTGGATCGAACACTCACGCTCGCCGAAATGGATGACCGTCCCCTTGCCGTCGCCGAGGACCTGGATCTCGATGTGGCGCGGCTTGGAGATGAACTTTTCGACGTAGACGCCGCCGTCGCCGAAGGCGGCCTCGGCCTCGTTCCGGGCCATGTCGAACTGGGTGGCGAAATCCCCGGCCTCGGTGACGAGGCGCATGCCCTTGCCGCCGCCGCCGGCGCGCGCCTTGATAATGACGGGATAGCCCATCTCATCGGCGATGCGCCGGCCCTCCTCCGCGTTCTCGACGATGCCCCCGGAGCCGGGTACGACGGGCACGCCGGCGGCCCGCATCGTGTCCTTGGCAAGGCTCTTGTCCCCCATCATGCGGATCGTCTGCGGCGACGGGCCGATGAACTTGATGCCGTGATCGGCGCAGATGGCGCTGAAGTCGGCGTTCTCGGCAAGGAAGCCGTAGCCGGGATGGATGGCGTCGGCGCCGGTGACCTCGGCGGCGGCGATGAGACGGTCGAAGCGGAGGTAGCTGTCGCGCGCGGGCGGCGGGCCGATGCACACGGCCTCGTCGGCGAACCGCACGTGGAGCGTGTCGCGGTCGGCGGTCGAGTAGACGGCCACCGTCTGGAGTCCCATCTCGTGACAGGTCCGGAGGATGCGGAGCGCGATCTCGCCGCGGTTGGCAATGAGGACTTTTTTGAACATAAGGGCTCGGTTCGCTCACGGCTTTCGGGCCGCGTCCCCGCGAAACCGTGCGGCGGGGCGCGTTCATCGGCGGCGGGGCCGCGCCCGGTCAGGCCTTTTCGATGATGAAGAGGGGCTGATCGTATTCGACGGGCGTCGCGTCTTCGACGAGGATGGCCTTGATGACCCCGCCTTCCTCGCACTCGATCTCGTTCATGAGTTTCATCGCTTCGATGATGCAGAGCACGTCGCCGGGCCGGACGGTGTCGCCGACCTCGACGTACGGGTCCTGATCGGGGGCGGGACGGCGGTAGAAGGTGCCGACGATGGGCGCGCGCACGAGCACTTCGTTGGCCGAAGGCGCCGCTTCTTCGGGCTCGGCCGGAGCCTGAGCGGGAGCGCCGGCGGGCGGTGGGGGGACGGCGCCCGCCGGGGGCGGGGGAGGCGCGTACGCCGCCGGGGGGTAGGCCGCCGGCGGGTACGGCATCCCGTACGGCGCCGGGGGCGGGTGCACCGTCACCGTCGGGAGCGTGTTGCGCACCACGAGCCGGAAGTCACCCTCCTCGATCTCGACTTCCGAGACGCCGCTCTCGGCGACCATGTCCAACAGTTGGCGGATTCGTTTGAGGTCCATACGCGGGGCCTTCGGTTCTGAAATGACCGGAAAAGGATGAGACGGCGGGCGGGCCGCCTCACGCCGTGGATACGCGGGTGATGTATTCGCCGGTGTCGGTGTTGACGCGGATGACATCGCCCTCGTTGATGAACAGCGGCACGTTGACGACGGCGCCGCTCTCGAGCGTGGCGGGCTTCGTCGCGCCGGTGGCCGTGTCGCCCTTGACGCCGGGGTCGGTCTGCGTGACGAGCAGGTCCACGCTCTTGGCGATCTCGGTGGTGAGCGGCTGCTCCGTCTCGGCGTGCACGAGCACGTCGATCATGCCGCCCTCTTTCAAAAACTTCCGCCCGGCCACGAGGTCGGAGGGCACCGAGGTCTGCTCGTACGTGTCGGTGTCCATGAGGTGGAGGCCGAGGTCGTCTTCGTAGAGGAACTGGTACCGCCGCCGCTCGACGCGCGCCTCCTGCACCTTCTCGCCCGCGCGGAACGTGTTGTCGACCACGCGCCCGGTGCGCACGTTCTTCAGCTTCGTGCGCACGAACGCGCCGCCTTTGCCCGGCTTGACGTGCATGAACTCGACGATCTGCCACACGTCGCCGTTCCAGATCATCGTAAAACCGTTTCGAAAATCGGTGGTGTCTGCCATGTGTATCGACAATAAGTAGAAATCGTGGGGGGATCCGAAAAGCCGGACCGGTAAATATACCCTTCGGTCCGGATGGGAGTCAATTTATACGTGGGGAGTTCCCGAAGCCGGTCCGAGGCCTATACGCCCGCTCCGGGCGGTTTTCCCCGTACCTCATGAACAATTCACCTCCCCCCGGAGCGCGTGCGGGGCGGCGGCGGGGCCGGTTTGGGGTGAAGAAAGGGCCGCCTCTACGCAAAGCGGCCCTTTCGTGCAAAAGAGATCCGGGTTTGTGAAGCGGGTGGACGATGTGCTCTACTTCATCAAGATCATGCGCCGGGTTTCCGTGTACGCACGTTTCCGCCGTCAGACGGTAGAGATAAAGCCCCGAGGGCATCGAGGAGGCTTCCCACTGCACCCGGTGATACCCCGCCGCAAGCGTCCCGTCCACCAGGCGGGCCACCTCCCGCCCGAGTGCGTCGTAAACTACCAGCGATACCGGGGCACGCTCCGGCAAGGCGAAGCGAATTTCCGTCGAAGGGTTGAACGGGTTCGGGTAGGCCGCCTCCAGTGCATAGGTCGTGGGCAACGCCGAGGCAAGGTCGCTCACCGGATAGGCGGCAGACTGCTCTACACGGGGGCCGGCCGCTCGCACCGGCCGGCGTGCGGGCCGCGCCGGTGGGGGGGTTGATGGGGTCGGTCTCGAACGCCGGCCGCTTGACGTTGAGCAGGTGGAGCGGCGAGATGTTGCCGCTCGGGGTGGGGCCGCCGGGCATGTCCTACCGGCACCGGCTCACGACGGACGCCTTCACCGTGGCCCGCCGGGATGACGCCGCTGAAGCAGCGCTCGCTTCGGAAGGAAGGGGGGCATGGATGCCGGTTCGGCGATCCTGCACCAGGGGCGGCCTGATCCGTTGCTCAGATCTGCTTGAAGAGCTTCACGTCGAGGTATGCCACCGTGCCGCCGCTGGGGATGTCGAACCGGGAGACCTCGAGGTCCACCTTGAGCTTCTGGCTCTGCGCTTTGACGAGCAACTGGTTCAGCTCCTCGACTTTGTGTTTGATCTCCTTGGAGAGAAGAAAATCCTGATCACGGAGCAGGTGTTCGACCAGTTCGTCGACGGACTTGTTGGAGGGAAGGGATTCCACAGCGGTGTAGTCAGGCAGGAGTGGAAACGGGACGATCCGAACAAGATAGCGAGCCGGAGGCAAACAACCCAGCCGTCTTCCCGTCCATTCGCCGAAAAAATGAGGGGTCTGGGCTACGCGAAGGCCGTTTCGACGCGCGGGCGAAACGAAAACGAACGCGGGACAACCAAGCCCCGATACCCGCGCCGGAGGTAAGAGGTTCGAGACCGAAGGCGTCCGGGAGTTGCGTGCCGGAGACCGGCGCGGCCCTTTTCCCCACAGACACGTGAGATCATGGACTGGCACATGATACAGGATTGGTTCCTCGGTCTGGGCGACCGATACGGGGTCCATCCGATCATTTTTGGAAGCATCTATGTGGGCGCGATCCCTTTCTTTACCCTCTCGGTGGGATGGATCGTGCGCAATTACCGTCGCGGAAAGTCGGTGGCGCTTCCGGCGCTTTCCGCCGCATTCTTTTTCGTCTCTGCGTACCTTTACCTGCTCGTGGCCGGGCGAAACATCCCCTTCTGGGTCTATGGCGTGGTGGCCGGGATGGTCGTCTTCGGTGTGTATTCCACCGCGAAGAAGATTCGCGCGCAGGTGAAGGAGGCCTGAGGTATGGCGTATGACTATGACCTGATCGTGATCGGGGGCGGCGCCGCCGGGCTGACTGCTTCGGGCATGGGCGCGACCTTCGGGGCGAAGACGCTGATGATCGAGCGCGCGCGCCTCGGCGGGGACTGCACGTGGCACGGCTGTGTGCCGAGCAAAACGCTCCTCAAATCCGCGAAGATCGCCCACCACCTCCGGAACGCCGGGCGCTTCGGGCTCTCCGACGCGCCGGTGCGGGTGGACTTCGCCCGGGTGATGGCGCACCTCCGCACGGTGCGGCAGGCGGTGTATGAGGAAGCCGACGCGCCGGAGATCTACGAGAAGATGGGCGTCGAGGTCCGCACCGGCGCGGCCCGTTTCCTCGACGCGCACACCGTCGAGATCGCGCGCGCCGGAGGAACGGACCGTGTCACGGGGCGCTTCTTCGTGATCGCGACGGGGGCGAGCGCCTTCGTCCCGCCCATCGACGGGCTGAAGGAGACGCCGCACCTGACCAACGAGACGCTCTTCGAACTCGAGGCGCTGCCCGGGCGCCTGGCCGTCGTCGGCGGCGGTCCCATCGGGACGGAGATGGCGCAGGCCTTCGCCCGCCTCGGGAGCGAGGTGACGGTGATCGACATGCTGCCGCGCCTGCTCGTGCGGGACGACGAGGAACTGGCCGCCCGGCTCCGCGAGAGGCTCGAAGCCGAGGGCGTGCGGTTCGTGCTGGGGACGGGGGTGGAGCAGATCGCGCGCGAAGGCGGCGAAGTCGTCGTCAGGCTCGCGCGGGACGGAGCGCCCGGCGAGGTCCGTGCCGACGCCGTGCTCATGGCCACGGGCCGCCGCGCCAACGTGGAAGGGCTGGGCCTCGACGCGGCGGGCGTCGCCTTCACCCGCAATGGCGTCACGGTGAACGACCGGTGCCGGACGAACCACCGGCATATCTATGCCGTCGGCGACGTGACGGGGCGTTATCAGTTCACCCACATGAGCGAGCACATGGCCAAGATCGCCGTGACGAACGCGCTCCTCAAGATCCCGATGAAGATCGACACGAAGCACGTGCCGTGGGTGACGTACACGGACCCCGAACTGGCCCACGTCGGCGCGACGGAAGCGGAACTCGCCGGGCGTGGGAAGCCGTTCGAGATCTTCCGCTTTCCGTTTTCGAAGATCGACCGGGCCGTGACCGAAGGCGAGACGACCGGGTGGGTCAAAGTCTTCGCGAAGAAGAACGGCAAGATCCTCGGCGCGAGCATCCTCGGCGCGAGCGCGGGCGAGATGATCGGCGAACTGGCCCTGGCGATGCGCAACGGCGTCACCCTCCGGCAGATCGCCGACACCATCCACCCGTACCCGACGTACGGTCTCGGCGTGCGCCGCGCCGCCGACCAGTGGTACGTCCGGCAACAGTCGCCGAAGCTGATCCGGGTTCTTCAGAAGCTCTTCCGCTATCGCGGTCCCATCCTTGCATTTGCCCCGGATCAGATCGTTTGAAAACGATAGAACGTCAAACGTCCCGACGTTCGACGCGCAAAATTTAAGTCCGCCGGTTTGGGATCGATACACGGATCAGGAGAGACGGTCCGTGACAATAAAGCAATCAATAAATCCTGGCGGTACGTCCTCTGAGCGAAGGCTCGGCCCCGTAAGGCCGGGCTTTTGCCGTCTGGGGGCGTAGGGTTCGGCCCTACATGGGGCATACAGGAAAACTGACCTTCGATTCGGAAGATACCCGGCATTCACAGGGCACGGGAATGCGTATCTAGCCCGTGGAGCGACAGGAAGAAGCCGGAGCGCGGAGGCTCCCGGGGTGATCCCTCGGCCCCAGGACGCCGGATCCGCGAACCGGCGCCTCCATGGTGAGAGAGCCCGGCGCGCACGATTGGGGCGTCGGGCTCTCTGTGTGGATCCCGGTGTGCGAGAGAAAGGGCGTTCGGGTCATGCGGGCCGGCAACACGAGCGTGGTCGCGCTATCCTGGAGGCCTCTTCGACGCCCTCCGCCTTGCCCGCCGCCGCCGATGACCGAAGCGGAGAACGCCGTCCTTCAGCCGTTGATCATTCCCCTCGAGAACTCATTCCGGGTTTCTGGGAAGAGACGCCGCTCGACGCCCTCGAAGCCGTCGTGGCGGCGCTCTGCGTGCTCGATCAGCCGCGCTCGGCCGGCGTGCGCGCCGCTACGTACTGCGGCCTTTACCGGCTCGACCGCGCCATGTTCAGTCGCGTGCTGACCCATTATCCCCGCATTGCCGAGCAGATCCAGGCCCGCGTCCGGGAGCGCCGCGGGCGGAGCAGGCGCCCATGAGACGGGCCGCGCGCCCGGTCCATCTCCTCCGAAGAAAGAGGATTTTCGGGGTGCGATGCGCTTTGGACTTGTAAGAATGCCGCGGAAGGATACCTTTCATGGAGGGGCGCCGGGCATCTTTCTTGCGGGAAAAACGGGGTCGCGTCGGCGGAGAGGAGCGCGACGACGAAACATCGTCCCGGCTTTGCCGAAAGCTTGAGAGGCATGGAAAAGCATCGGGGGAAGGTAGTCCGGCGTGTACACTGCGTTGTACACTGACAGAAGAAGCGATGGGAGAAACGATACGAACACCCGTTTTCCGTCGTTACGACGTCCGGGAAAAAATCGGCAGCGGGAGCATGGGGGCCGTGTACAAGGCCCGCGACGTTCGGCTGGACCGGTGGGTGGCGCTCAAGGTGTTGCCGCCGGGGCTCCGCGAGCACCCCGAGTCGCTCGAACGTTTCAAGCGCGAGGCGCGGATGCTGGCGCGGCTGAAGCATCCCGGCGTGGCCTCGGTCTTCGACGCCGACGCGGAGGGCGACTTTCCCTTTCTGGTGATGGAGTTCGTCGAGGGGGACAACCTCGAGCAGGTGCTCAGGGCGCGCGGGCCGTTGTCCGTCGAAGAGGTGATCCGGGTGGGTGTGGAGGTGTCCGAGGCGCTGGAACACGTCCATGCCCACCACATCATCCACCGCGACGTCAAGGCGGCGAACATCATCCTCGGGCCGGAGGGCAGGGCCGTGGTCACGGACTTCGGCATCGCCTTCACGGCCTCGCTCCCGCGTCTCTCGCGGGGGACGCTCGGCACGCCGGAGTACATGAGTCCCGAGCAGGCGGACGGACGGCCCATGGACGGGCGCTCGGACCTCTACAGCGTGGGCGTCGTCCTTTTCGAATGTCTGACCGGGCGGGTGCCTTTCGTGCGGACGGACGAGAGCCTGACGGGCCTGACGGCGCTTCTTCGGCGCATCCTCGAAGAGCCGCCGCCTTCGCTCCGGGAACTCCGGGACGACGTGCCGTCGTGGCTGGCCGAGGTTGTGGGCCGATGTCTGGCCAAAGACCCGAACGAACGTTTTATGCGGGCCGCCGACCTTGCCGCCGCGCTTGAGCCGCCCCGCGCCGCTGCCGGGCCGCCGTCGCGGGCAGAAGCGGCGGGAGGGCCGGAGCCGCTGCCGGACGAAGGGCCGCCGGCGCTTCTGCTCAGCCATGCCGAAGCCGTCGAGGCCGTGGGCTTCGGGCCGGGCGGCCGCCGCCTGGCGACGGCGTGCAAGGATCGCGCGATCCGCATCTGGGACGTCAAGACGGGCCGCCCCGTGCATCTGCTCAAAGGGCCGTCCGCGCGCTCGGTGTCGTTTCGTCCCGGCGGTGTGTATCTCGCCTCGGGGTGCGTCGACGGCGCGATCCGCATCTGGGAGGTGGAGACGGAGCGGCTCCTGCGCACCATTCAGGCGCACACGGGCTACGTCCTCTCCGTCGCCTATAGCCGCGAGGGCGACGCGCTCGCCTCCGGCGCAATGGACGGGGCCGTGCACATCTGGCACGCGAAGACGGGGCGGCTTCTGCGCACCCTCGGGCAGCATACGGGCTACGTGCTCTCGGTCTCCTTCAGCCCGGACGGCGCGAAGCTCGCCTCCGGAAGCGCCGACGGCGCCGTTCGCATCTGGGAGGTGAAGACGGGCCGCCTCCTCCACCGGCTCGAAGGGCATGCCGGCTACATCCCCTCGGTCTCCTTCAGCCCGGACGGCGCGAAGCTCGCCTCGGGCGGCGTCGACGGCGCCGTTCGCATCTGGGAGGTGAAGACGGGCCGCCTCCGCCACAAGCTCACCGGCCATTCCGATTGGGTCATGTCCGTCGCCTTCAGCCCGGACGGCGCGCGCCTGGCCAGCGCCGCGCGCGACCAGACCGTGCGCCTGTGGGATGCCCGGCGCGGCCGGCTTCTCACCCGTCTCAAGGGGCACACCGGCGCCGTGATGTCCGTCGCCTTCAGCCCGGACGGGACGCGCCTGGCCTCCGGGAGCGCCGATCACACCGCCCGGCTGTGGCGGCTCGGCGGGCGCGCGTTCCGCAAACGTCGCCGGCTCCGGCGCCTGGCGGCGGCGATGCTTGCGGGCCTGCTCGTGTGGGGCGGCCTCTCCATGGACCGCGTGCCGCTCGACAAAATCAGCCTCGACAAGATCAACCTGGCCGGCCTCTTTCCCCGCTCCGAACCGGCCGAAGCCGGGCGGGAGGTGCGGGAGCCGCCGCGACGCGCCGAGGATCGGGCCGGAGAGAAGCCTCCGGGCGCCTCGACGAGGCCGCGCGCGTTGCCGGCCGAAGAGCGCCGCATCGTGGCGGAGCCCGAGAGGGAAGCGACCGCTCCGCCGACGCCGCTCGAACGGCCGCCGCTGCCCGTTCCGGACCGTCGTCTCTACGGGCACGATCCCATCGAACTCACCGAAGGGGGCTATACGATGGTCGTCGCCATCGAGACGAGCCGCCGCCGGGCCCGGGAGATCGCCGCGCAGTTTCATGAGAAAAAGTTGCGCGTCGGGGTGCTGGGCGTGCTTTTCAAGGGCCGTCTCAGCTATCGCGTCGTCGTCGGGCAGTTCGAGACCCGCGCCGAAGCCTCCTCCGCGCGCCGGAGCCTCGTCGGCGACGAGACGCTTCCGTTCGACACGTGGGTGATGCGCATCCGCCCCGACCGGGCGTTCTGAGCAGGCCGCCCGGCCGCCGCCGGCCTATTCGTAGTCGTGCTCGAAGTACTCGATGCCGCGCGTCGGGACGGGGGCGGATTTCTTGCGGATGCGCTCGGCCAGCCGCTCGGCGAACACCTCGGCGGGGTCGTATCCATAGTGGCGGAGGAGGTGGTTCATCGCGATCACCTCGCACAGCACCGTCACGTTCTTGCCCGGCGTGATGGGCAGCTTCACCAGCGGCAACTCTACGCCGAGGATGTCCCGCGTCTCATCGACCATGCCGAGGCGGGTATACTCTTCGTCCCGGTTCCACGGATGGAGGCTGACGATCACCTCCACGCGCTTCTGGAACCGAATGGCGCGGATGCCGAACATGGCGCGCACGTCGATCAGGCCGAGGCCCCGGATCTCCATGAAGTGCTGGACGAGTTCCGTGCCCGAGCCCATCAACACCTGCGCGTCCTTCTTCGTCACGATCACCACGTCGTCCGCCACGAGCCGGTGCCCGCGTTCGACGAGATCGAGCGCCACCTCGCTCTTTCCGATGCCCGGCTTGCCCGTGATCAGCAGCCCGATGCCGTAGACGTCCACCAGGGCGCCGTGGA
The DNA here is from genome assembly GCF_056451265.1 of Rhodocaloribacter sp. Lineage (NCBI taxonomy): Bacteria > Pseudomonadati > Rhodothermota > Rhodothermia > Rhodothermales > Rhodothermaceae > Rhodocaloribacter > Rhodocaloribacter sp. The sequence continues at coordinate 42,988 of NZ_JBWOPL010000054.1, forward strand.
TCGATTGCTGCGGGGCGAACTGGTCGAGCAGGAAATCACGCAGGATCGCCATGAAGTTCACGGAAGTGAGCGTCGTGCGAAAGAGCGGGACGCCGGCCTGCGTGGCCATCTCCACGAGGTCGTCTTCGAGGTCGTTGCCTTCGGTGAGGATGATGCACGGGATGGAGAACTTGAGCAGGTTGCCGAACGCTTTCCGGCGCTCCTCCGGCGTGAGGCTGCGCAGATAGCTGTTTTCGGTGTTGCCCAGGATCTGCACCCGGTGGTGGGTGAACAGATCCACGTAGCCGGCCAGCACCAGGCCGGGGCGGTGCAGCGTGCTCTCGACCACCTCGCGCTCAGTGGTGTCCACGTCGTTGAGGGCCTGTATGTCGATCCCCACCGTGCGGCGCAATTGCTCCACCATGAAGGCAACGGTGATCGACTCCTTCTGAAATATTTTCGGCTGATGCGGCATGATCCAGGTCGGCTTTGGGATGGCGGGTCGGGGCGGCCCTCGTCGGCTCAGGGCACCTCGACGGTCTCGAGGATGCGCTGAACGATGTGCTCGCTGGTGATGTCCTCGGCCTCGGCTTCGTACGTGATGGCGATGCGGTGGCGCATCACGTCCATGGCGATGGAGCGCACGTCCTCGGGGGTGACGTAGGCGCGGTGGTGGAGGAAGGCGTGGGCGCGGGCGGCCAGGTTCAGGTAGATCGAAGCGCGCGGGGAAGCGCCGTATTCGATGAGCGGCGCCAGTTTGGAGAGGCGGTAGTGCTCCGGCTCGCGCGAGGCCACCACCAGATCGACGATGTACTGCTCCACCCGCTTGTCGATGTAAAGCTCGTTGAGCACGCGCCGGGCCGAGAGGATCTGCTCGGGCGTGACCACGGCGCGGAGGGTCGCCTTGTCGCCCGTGCGGGCCTGCCGCCGCATGATCTCCAGCTCTTCGTCCCGCGACGGATAGCCGACTTTGATCTTCATCATGAAGCGGTCCACCTGCGCCTCGGGGAGCGGGTAGGTGCCTTCTTGCTCGATGGGGTTCTGCGTGGCCAGCACGAGGAACGGCTCTTCGAGCGGAAACGTGGTGTCGCCGATGGTGACCTGCCGCTCCTGCATGCTTTCGAGCAACGCGCTCTGCACCTTCGCCGGCGAGCGGTTGATCTCGTCGGCGAGAATGATGTTCGCAAAGAGGGGGCCCTTCTTGATGAAGAAGTTGCCTTCCTTCTGGTTGTAGACGAGGGTGCCGAGCAGGTCGGCAGGCAGGAGGTCCGGGGTGAACTGGATGCGCTGGAAGCGGGTGCCGATGGCCCGGGCGAGGGAACTGACGGTGAGCGTTTTGGCCAGGCCGGGCACGCCTTCGAGCAACACGTGGCCGCCGCCGAGCAGCCCGATCAACAGACGCTCGACCATGTAGCGCTGCCCGACGACCGCGCGGCTGATCTCCGCCAACAAGTCTTCGATAAACGCGCTCTCTTGCGCAATCTGTTCATTGACGAACGCCAGATCGAATTCGCTCATGCAATAGAGAAGGTTTGGAGATTCTGGATTCCGGAGGACGTTGGCTCAACGATCCGAGGCGCCGGGCGGTTACGGGCGCGTGCGGTCCCGTCGTCGCGGAGCCCCGGAAAAGGACGATAGAAAAAGTCATACCCTCGTTTTGCGCCGGAGGATCCATCGGAGGGGGACGCCGGGGCATAAACGTACCGGGCTACAGGAGTATTGCGCGAAGGGAGCGTTCGAATCGCGTTTCGAAGGCTTCCTGTATGCGCTCGAAGGCCTCGGGGATGGTGAAGGGCTGCCCGACGACGAGCACGCCGCCGCCCCGCCCGCTCATGCAACCGCCGTAGAGCCCCTCCAGCGTCATGGCCTGCACCTGATCCACGATGAAGTCGGCCTCGGGCGTGGTGATGCCCCAGTCGTTGCGGCGGCAGGCGTGCGAGATCAACAGCAACGCGCCGAACATTTGCCAGTCCTTCTTTCGGATGGCGAAGACGAGCTTGTGCACGTGCCGGTTTTCACTGACGAGGTATCGGACGAGAGGACGATAGCGGCGGGGCAGCGCCTCGAGTGCGCGTTGGAGGTCGGGGTGTTCGAGATCGCGGAAGGAGGTGAGATGGGGAAAGCCCTTGCGTTGAAGGAGGGTCAGCGCTGTCCCCACCCGCTTTTGACGCCGACGGTAGAAAGCGGCATCGACCGGGGCGGGGACTCCGGGGTCGAGCAGCCCCCAGCCAAGCTTTTCGCGGGGCGGCGCTTCGAGGGGCAGGTGTTCGAGCGTGTGGGTGTCGGTCAGGATGAAGGCGTCGGGGTGCGCGTCGTTGGCGGCCTGGAGGTAGGCCATGCTGACGGGACGCCCGGCGCACGCGACGAGGTGCGCCCGGACCATGCGCAGCAACGAAACGTCGTCGTCGGTGCGGGCGAAGAGCGCCTGAAGCGCGCGCGCGGCGGCCATGCCCACGGCGGACAGATACGCCTCCTCGCAACCTTCCGGGACCGTGCCCACGAGAACGGCCTCTAGGGCGACGCCCTCCGGCGCCATTTCCCGCGCAAGTGCCTCGACGACGCGCGCGGCAACGGGCGGAGCGCCGCGGGAGGCCTCCGTGCCGGAAGGGGCGGCGGGCTCGAACGTCCACGGCGGACCTCCTTCGAGCGCGACGCGTGAGGCGCCGCCGGAGGCTGCGCGCACGGCCACCGCCATCCCCCGCCGCATCGGCAGCATCAGCGCAAAGCCGTCGAAATAGTGCGTGTGCTCGCCGATCAGGCTCAGGCTGCCGTGGGCGAAGGCGGCTTCCGTCGGCCGCGCCGAAGGGCCGAAATACTCGACGAGAAGCGCCCGCGCCCGGTCCGTCAACTGCGCGGGCCGCAACGTCTCCCGCTCCTGCAAACGGTTGAGCGTGTGCAGGAACGGCTGCACGAAAGACGGCGTGGAAGGGCGCTCCGGCGGAAGAGGGGGCTTCTCCATAAAAAGCTGCGATGACCGGGTTTCGGGGCGCGAGGGGCTTCGTTGAAAAGGCCGAGACAAAGGATGACGATCAACAGACAATCTTCACGGCGTGAAACCCGGGCGCGGAAAAATGAACGAAAAGCGTAAGCGCTTACGCCAATTAATGCAACGGCGCGGCGGTCGGCTCGATGCTTTTTCGTGAGAACTACACAACGCGCCCGAGACACCTATGACCGCCGCCGAGCGTTGGTTTCCCGGGGCGCGCGTTTTACCGGGCGCGTCGGCCCCGGGTTGACACGCGGCGTTCCCCGTCGTACGTTTTCCCCGTGCGCCTTTTCATGTCGTATCGTTTCCCCGCGCGCCTTCAATCCGTGACGCATCCCCCCATTCACCACCGTGGAGGTCTCCCATGTCGAGCATCAGGCTTTCCTTTTTCCTTTTGATAGCGGTGACGCTCGTTCCCGTGCTCGGCTGCGAGGCGCAGGCGCCGAACGCCGAGGCGCAGATCGCCGGGGCCGTCAGCCCGCTGCCGGAAGACCTCCGTGCCGGAGCCGCAGTGATGGGCTATACCGCCGACGGGAAGCTCGTCACGATCCGTGAGGGCGAGAATGAGATGATCTGCCTGGCCGACGACCCGAACCGCGAAGGCTTCCATGCCGCCTGCTATCACGTCTCGCTCGAACCGTACATGGCGCGTGGACGCGAACTCCGGGCCGAAGGCATCACCGGGGCCGAGTCCTTCGAGGTCCGGCACCGGGAAGCCGAGGAGGGCGCGCTGAAGATGCCTGAAGCGCCGGCGAGCGTGTACAACCTCTCCGGCGACAGCTTCGACCCGACCACGGGCGAGGTGACCGGCGAACGGCGGCTCTATGCCGTGTACATCCCGTATGCGACCCCCGCCTCGACCGGGCTTCCGGATCATCCCATCGGCCCCGGCGCACCGTGGATCATGCGCCCCGGCACCCCCACGGCGCATCTCATGATCAGCCCGCCCACCACCGAAAACTAGCCCCGGCGCCCGGAGCGGTCAACGCACGCGCGGCTTCCACCGGCCCTCTCGGAACACCTTGCGGATGTCTTCGAGCACCTCGCGGTCGATCTTGAGCGTCTCCCCGGCGGCAAGGTCCACGTTCTCGACGGGCGGGATGCGGAGGTCGTAGTTTTCCCAGCCCATGTAATCGACGAGGATCTGTTGAAACTCGGCGTCCACGACGCCGTCGATGGGACCGTCGTAGAAGCCGCGCACCTTCCAGATCTGCTGAAGCTCCTTCGCGATGTCCTCCGTGACGGGGATCATGTGCTCCGGCTTCGATTGCGTGAAGTACAGGTTGTTGAGCCGGTACAGGCGGGCGAGTTCGGCGATGGGCGTCTGATGGTCGTAGACCGAGATGTCGACGAAGTTGTCCTGTCCGTCGTAGCCTGCGCCTTTGCGCACGACGAGCAGGGCCGCGCTTTGCTCGCCGCGCTGGTCGCCGCCGGCCTTGCCCCCGGCGATGAGGGCCGCCACGAGCCGGTCGGCGAGGCTGCCTTCGGTGGTCTCGAACGTCTCGGCCATGGCTTCGACGGTCTCCTTCGAGACGAGGATGTTGCCCTGCACGGTGTAGCCGTAGCCGGTGAGGACGGTCCCGTTGTTGCCCTGTTCGAGGCCGCCTTTCGCCGGGGGACCGTCTGCCTGCCCGACGCGGCCGCCGGCCCAGTCGAAGCACGCCGTCCCGGTCCACATCGCCGCGTTGCCGCGCGCGTCGACGATGCCGACCTGCCGCTGTTGCCGCCCCTCGTCGCCTCGGAGGACGATGCGCAGCGCCTCCTCGGCCGTCGCGCCGTTCTCCATCAGCTCCAGCCCCTTGATGCCGTAGTCGAGCTCGGCGAAACTCTGCGTGGCAACGGCTCCGACGCCCGCCTTCGCCCACGGCACGACGGGCCGGAGGTTCGGAAACTTGGACTGCACGGCGACGCCGAGGTCGCCCGTCTCGGGGTCGAAGCCGACGATGGAGAAGGTGGAGACGAGCGGCGGCTCTTCCGTTCCGAGATCGAAAGCGAAGAAGGCGGCGACGCCGAGGAACGCGACGGCTAGGGCGGAAAGGGCGAGGCGGTTCATCATCGAGACGAGCATGAGGTGAAAAGGAAAGCGAACGGTTCCAATCTCCACAACTACCGGGAAAGTCACAAGGGCAGATTTTTCGATTGCGCGCCCCCGGCGCCGGCAGTGGACTCCTATCCCGAAAGGTCCTAATTTCCGCCGGCGTCTCTCTCGCTGCCTTTTTCCCAGACCTTCCCGCCCATGCAACGCTGGCTTCGAGTGGCGTACGGCATCGACCGGTTCAGTGAACGGACGGGTCGCGTGGTGTACTGGCTGACGCTCGTGATGGTCGTCGTCGGGGCGTACAATGCCGTGGCGCGGTACCTCGACCGATACACCGGCCTCGGCCTCAGTTCGAACCTGTACATCGAACTGCAGTGGTACCTTTTCAGCCTCGTCTTTCTCCTGGGGGCCGCCTACACGCTCAAGCACGACGCCCACGTCCGCGTCGACGTGCTCTACGCCCGTCTGTCGCCGAGAGGCAAAGCGTGGCTCAATCTGGCCGGGACGGTGCTTTTCCTGATCCCGTTTTGCGTGTTGATGTTGTGGGTCTCGTGGCCGTCGGTGCGGAACTCGTGGCTGGTGCGGGAGATGTCGCCGGATCCCGGCGGGTTGCCGCGTTATCCGATCAAGGCGGTCGTTCCGCTCTCGTTTTTGCTCCTGCTCGTGCAGGGCGTGTCGATGCTGATCAAACAGGTCGCCGTGTTGCGCGGAGCGTTGCCGGGTGAGGGCGCCGAGGAGGCCGAGGTGCACGGCGGGGGGCACGTATGATGGAGGACTGGCTCGGCCCGCTCATGTTCGCCGGAGCGCTCGTGCTCATCTTCTCCGGCTATCCGGTGGCCTTCGCCCTTGGCGGCACGGCCTTGCTCTTCGCTTTCCTGGGCATCGAACTGGGGCTGCTCGACTGGCACCTCCTGCTCACCATGCCCGATCGCACCTTCGGCGTGATGTCGAACTTCGTGCTGCTGGCGGTGCCGTTTTTCATCTTCATGGGCACGATGCTCGAAAAGTCGCGCCTGGCCGAGGATCTGCTGACGACCATCGGGCAGCTTTTCGGGCCGATGCGGGGCGGACTGGCGCTGGCGGTGGTGTTCGTCGGGGCGTTGCTGGCGGCGGCCACGGGCGTCGTCGGCGCATCGGTGGTGGCGATGGGAATGATCTCGCTGCCGGTGATGCTGCGCTACGGGTACTCGAAAGAGCTCTCGGCGGGCATCATCACGGCCTCGGGCACGCTGGGGCAGATCATCCCGCCGAGCGTGGTGCTGGTGGTGCTGGCCGATCAACTCGGCGTGTCCGTGGGCGATCTGTTCGTGGGCGCGCTCGTGCCGGGTCTCATGCTCGCGGGGATGTACGGGCTCTATGCGGTGGGGGTGGCCCTCTTTCGCCCGGAGCAGGCGCCGGCGCTTCCGGCGTCGGTGCGCGGCCTCTCCGCCGGGGCGCTCCTCAGGCGCGTCGTCCTGGTGATGATGCCGCCGCTGGTGCTCATCCTGCTCGTGCTCGGCTCCATCTTCGCCGGCGTCGCCACGCCCACCGAAGCCGGAGCGCTCGGGGCGCTCGGGGCCGTCGCCCTGGCGCTCGTCAACCGGCGGCTGACGCTCGCCGTGCTCCGGGAGACCATGGCCGAGACGACGAAGCTCACCTCCATGGTGATGCTGCTGCTCATCGGCTCGACGGCCTTCGTGCTCGTCTTTCGCGGCCTCGGCGGCGACCTGTGGATCGAGGATATGCTGACCAACCTGCCGGGCGGCGTCGCGGGGATGCTCTTCGTGGCGAACCTCGCCATCTTCCTGCTGGGCTTCTTCATCGACTTCTTCGAGATCGCCTTCATCATCATCCCGCTCCTGGCCCCGGCGGCGCTCGCGCTCGGCATCGACCTCGTCTGGTTCGGCGTGATGATCGGGATGAACCTCCAGATGTCGTTTCTGACGCCGCCCTTCGGCTTTGCGCTGTTCTACCTGCGCGGCGTTGCTCCGCCGGAGATGAAGACGACGCATATCTATCGGGGCGCGGTTCCGTTCATCCTCATTCAGGCCCTCGGCTTGCTCCTCATCATCCTCTTCCCGCAACTCGTCACGTGGCTGCTTTGAGGAAACATGTTTACAGCTTCGCCACGCGGAGGAGCGTTTCGCGGTCGAGGCGGTGGGGGCCGTCGAAGGTGACGAGGCGATAGGGAAGGGCGAGCGTGCGGAGGCGGGCTTGCTCCTCGGCCAGTCGCTTCGCGCTGACGTACGCGTCCTTCGTGCCCACGACGAGGATCAGCGCGTCGTCCGTGAGGCGGGTGCGGAAGGCGTCGGCGTCGAGGTCGTGGGCGAGGGCGCCGGCCCAGAGGATGAGCCGCTCGGCGCGGGCGCGGCCCATGGTGAACCACCGCGAGGCGGTGGCCGTGCCCTGCGAGAACCCGAGCACGCGCACCGTCACGGAGGCGCGGTCGCACGTGGCGAAGACGGCGTCGTACACGGCGTCGAGGTAGCGCACGTAGTCGGCGATCTCGTGGAGGCGGTCCTCGCGCGTCATCCACGAGGCCCCCACCTTGTCGATGCCGCTCCGGAGGTAGAAGCGCGAGAGCGCCTCGGGAGCGACGAAGAGGCGGCTGCCGTCGTCGAGCGCCTCGAAGGGGCGGAGGAAGTCGGCGGCGAGCTGCCCGTAGCCGTGGAGCACGAACCACACCTCACGGGCCGTCCCGGCGTCGCCGAGCGTATAATACCGCGCCGTGCGGGAAACGGTGAGGAAATGCGGGTCGGGCGTGTGCGGGTCGCTCATTCGGAGGCTTCGGGCAAGGTCGTCCCGGCGTCGATCTCGCGGATGATGGCGAGGTGGTGGTCGGAGTGGACGCGCGCGAGCCGGAGCCACTCGTCGGCGCGAAGCGTGCCCATGTACGGATGCGGCAGGCCGCCGGTCTGCGCCGTCAGGACGGGGAGGAGGGCCGCCACCTCGGCGTACTTCTTCCGGCTGCGCGCCAGCGTCTTTGCGAGCTCGACCCGCGTCACGGTCTCCGGCGGCGCGACACCCACCGGCGCTTTTCCGCGCCCGCGCGTGAAGCGTCCCTGCGTCAGCGTCCGTTGCCCCGCCTCGTTGAGCGTCGCCTCCGGACGGACCATCGGGTGCCCCGCGCAAATGACCTCGGCGGCTTTGAGCATGCGGCTGTTCGCGAGAGCGACGTGATAGAGATGCTGTGCCGCCGACCATCCCGAAACGTCTTCGTTCACGCGGAAGAGCCGTTCATCCGGCCATTCGAGGAGCGCTTCGAGGTCGTCGTAACGCGCGCCGAGGGCGCGATACTCTTCGTGTATGTCTATGTCGGTCATGGTGCGGATGGATCGGGGGGCGGGGCGGCCCCGGGGACGTCGTCGATGATGGCAAGGTGAGGCCGGGTGTGGACGAGGCGCGCCGGAAGGCGGATACGGCGGTTTGGACGGCTGCTCGGCGGGAAAGATACGCTCCGGGTGGAAGGATGCCCAGCGTGATCCGGGAAAAATGCACGGCGCATGAATAAATGACCACGCAATGGTTAATTATCCGAATAATATTTGGCTCACGGGACGTTTCATTGTATTATAGTTGAGACAAGATTCATCTTCGCGATAAGCCGAGGGCGGCCATGCTCGAGTTTCTCGATACCATCGACCGGCAGATTCTGGACATCCTTCAGGAGGACGGCGCGATCACGAACGTCGAGCTGGCGCGGCGGGTGGGGTTGGCTCCGGCCACCACGCTCGACCGGGTCAAGAAGCTTCGTCAGAACGGCGTCATCCGGGGATACGTGGCCCTCGTCGACTCCTCGAAGGTCGATCAGGGGACCATCGCTTTCGTATCGGTGACCCTGGACGGGCACGGCGCGGACCGGGTGCACGCCTTCCGGACGGAGGTGCAGCGGCTGCCGGAGGTGCTCGAATGTTATCACACGAGCGGCGAGAGCGACTATCTCCTCAAGGTGGTGGCGGCCGACATCGAGCGGTACGAGGACTTCCTGCTGCACAAGCTGGCGGCCCTCCCGAACATCGGAAAGATCCACACGTCCTTCGTCTTGTCCACCGTCAAGCACGAAACCAAAATTCCCATCCAGCCGGCCGGTTGAGCGGGGGCGGGCACAGAAAAGAGGGCCAGGTCATGAAAAAGCAAGACGACAGGAAAAAGGGGGGCGAGATGCACCAACCCACCACGCGCCTGATCCACGGGCACATGCGTTCGGCGGCGTGGGAATACGGGCATCATCTGGTGCCGCCCATCTCCACTTCCACCACGTTCCGCCTCGACTCGACGGTGCGTGGCGCGCAGGGCTTTCAGGCATACGGGCACGACGAGGACGCCGACCGGCCCATCTACATCTATGATCGCCTCCGGGAGCCGAACAAGGATCTGCTCGAAGAGAATCTGGCGATGGCCGAGGGCGGCGAGACGGCGGTGACGTTCGCCTCGGGGATGGGGGCCATTGCGGCGGCCTTCGGGGTGCTGCTGCGGGCGGGCGAGCACGCGCTGACGCACCACACGCTCTACGGCTGCACCCACTCGCTGCTCAACAACTGGTTGCCGCGTTTTGGCGTCGCCCACACGCCTGTCGATCTGACCGACCCCGACGCGGTGCTCGAACACATCCGACCCGAGACGCGGGTGGTCTATTTCGAGACGCCCTCGAACCCCATCCTCGAGATCATCGACATCGCGGCGGTGGCCGAGCGTGTGGCGCGGGTGAACGAAGGGCGGTCGGAGGCGGAGCGCGTCTACGTCGTCGTGGACAACACGTTCGCCACGCCGTTTTGCCAGCGCCCGCTCGAATACGGGGCCGACTTCGTGGTGCACAGCCTGACGAAAGGCATCAGCGGCTTCGGCACGGACATGGGCGGCGTGGTCATCGGGCCGAAGAGCCGGCACGGCGAGGTGTTGCTCTACCGGAAGGATTTCGGCGGCGTGCTTTCGCCCCGCGCGGCATGGAGCATCCTCGCCTATGGCTTGCCGAGCCTGGCCGTGCGGATGCGGCAACAGCTGGCCACCTCGCGCGAGCTCGTGCGGTTCCTCGACAACCATCCGGCGGTGGCGGAGGTGCGGTATCCGGGCCTCCCCTCCTTCGAAGGGTACGAGACGGCGCGGCGGCAGATGGTGGACTATGACGGCAACTTCGCGCCGGGCAGCATCATCTATTTCGAGCTTCGCGGGGACACGCCGGCGGCGCAGCAGAAGGCCGGCATTCGGTTCATCAACCACCTCGCCGAGCATGCCTACACGATCACGCTGGCCGTCAGCCTGGGCAACGTGCGGACGCTCATCGAGCATCCCTCGAGCATGACGCACGCGCCGATCCCGCCCGAAGAGCAGGTGGAGATGGGCATCCGGCCGAGCGGCATCCGCCTCTCCGTCGGCCTCGAAGCCGTGGACGATCTCGTCCGCGACCTCGAAGCGGCCCTCGAAGCGGCGCACGTCCTGATGCCGGCGACTTCGTGAAGCGCCCGGAGGTCGTTGAGGCCTCGCGCGCGTCGTGATCATCGGGCGAATCGTTGGCCTCACCCGTGTCGGGGGAATGCATCGTCCGCCGGCAAGCGGCCATAGCCCCCGTCAGACCACCGTCCCCGCAACCCTGCCGGGCCTTTTCGGGCGGACGTTTCCGTCGCTGTTGCCTCCGGAAGAGCGGTTCGGTAGTTTGCCGCCGCGCGTCCGTCGGGTCTGAGCCGAAGGGTATGGCTCGGGCAGTCTTGTGGACGTGAGCGCCCGGCAAGACGCCGCCGGCCGTTTCCGTATGTTCGTCCGGATCCTTCGAGCTCCGGGGGGGCGAAATCTCAAACGGGCTATTCGGGCCGTTTTTCAAGTTTTACTTCAGACCGAAGCCGAGCGCCTCTTCTTCCATGTCCGACGCCTTTCTTCTTCGCTCCGCCACGCCGGACGACGCCGAAGCCCTCGCCCGGCTCATCACGGGGCTGGCCGTTTATGAGAAGCTCACCCACGAAGCCCGACCCGATGTCGAGGCGCTGCGGCGTCACCTTGCCGTCGGGGCGTCGCCGCCGCTCGAAGCGCTCGTGGCCGAGGATCGGGAAAGCGGCAGGGTGATCGGTTTTGCCTTGTTTTTCCCCCACTACTCCACCTTTTTGACGGCCTGGGGGTTGTACCTCGAAGACCTCTTCGTGGAGCCTGCCTTCCGGGGGCGCGGCGTGGGTCTGGCTCTGCTTCGGCGTCTCGCCGCCGTCGCCGTCGGGCGCGGTTGCCCGCGCCTCGACTGGAGCGTGCTCGACTGGAACGAGCCGGCGATCCGTTTCTATGAAAAGCTGGGCGCGGAGGCGATGGACGACTGGACGACGATGCGTCTCTCCGGCGCGGCGCTCGAAAAGCTCGCGGGATGATCGCCTCTCCTCGAGCGCACGCCCGAGCTATTTGGGCACGATCTGTCCCTGGCAGTTGATTCGCTCGTCGGGGTCGGGCGGGCGCGTCGGGGCATCGCCGGGAGTCACGGGCGGGTCGCAGTCCTTGGGGACGTAGTGCGTATGATTTCCGTGCGGGACCTCATAGTACGGGCGGTGGTCGAAAACGCCGAGCGAATCGGCAAGCGCAAAGGCGAAGAACAGCCCGAGAATGATGAGAAAGGTCCAACGAAGGCGCTTGTGCATCCGGACGGTACGGCATGAGGTAAGGAAACGTGGTCGGTGCGGCGCGTCCCGGAGCGGGAGCCGCTTGCGTTACTATCCCCCGAACACGCGCGCTGTTCCGCCGTAAGGACGTATTTTGCCTGAGAATCCGGAACATGCTTTTCCCGCACCCTTTTCTCGAAGAGAATTTTCTTTGAGGAGCGCGCCGACAAAGCCCGCGGACGCTTCCGGACCCTGCCCGCCCCTCCTCACTTCCTCGCGCCCGAGATCGCGTATGAGACCCCCGCACCCTTGGTGGACCCGGCGCGCGGCGCTGCTGTTTCTGCTGGCGCTCGGCGCGACGACGGCGGCGCAGGCGCAGTGGGCCGCGTTGCGCGGGCGCGTCACCGACGGCGCGGACGCGCAGCCGCTCGCCGGCGCGAGCGTGTTCCTCACCGGCGCGGCGGGGGAACGCCTCGGCACGGCCACCGATGCGGGCGGCTTCTTCGTCCTCACCGGCATCCGTCCGGGTCGCTATGCGCTGGCCGTCTCGTTCATCGGCTATCGTGCGTTCACCGACACGCTCGCCTTCGCCTTCGCCGAAGAACGGACGCTCGACGTTCGGCTGGCGGCGGACGAGGCCGAGATGGAGGAGGTCGTCGTCGAGAGCGAGCGTCGCCCCGACCGGCGGCTGGCGGGGCTGACGGCCATCGAGCCCTCGGCGCTCGCCCGCGCGCCCGCGCCGGACGTGACGTACGACCTTGCCGGATACCTCCTCACGCTCCCCGGCTTCGTCGCCCCCGGCGATCAGGGCGGGCAACTCTTCGTCCGGGGCGGCACTCCCACCCAAAACCTCGTGCTCCTCGACGGGATGCCCGTCTATCAGCCCTTCCACATCGTCGGGTTCTTCAGCGCTTTTCCCGCCGACCTCCTCGCGCACGCCGACGTCTACGCGGGCGGCTTCGGCGCGCGGTACGGCGGGCGCATCTCGTCGGTGATCGACGTGACGACGCGCAACGGCAACAAACAACGGGTAGTCGGCGCGGCGTCGATGGCGCCGTTTCTGAGCTCGTTGCGCGTCGAGATCCCCGTCATCCAAAACAAGGTTTCGGTGCTCGCCTCCGTGCGTGAGTCCGTCATCGAGCGCCTCTCGGGCAGCCTCATCGGGCGTGAACTGCCGTTCCGGTTCGGCGACCGATTCGTCAAGTTCCATGCGTTCCTCAGCCCGACGAGCAGCTTCGCCGCCACGGCGCTCCGCACCTTCGACGAGGGCAACATCGCCGGGGCCGAAGGGGAGGCGCGCCGCCGGTTCTCGACGTGGCGCAACGAGGCCTACGGGGGGCGATACACGTATCTGCCCGCCGAAGCGGCCGTCATGACGCAGGCCGCCGTCTACGTCTCGCGTCTGGCAAGCCGCTACCGTCTCACCGACGACGACGAACGCCGCGCCGACATCGACGGCTTCAACGCCGAGCTGACCTTCCGCTATCTCCTCGGCGACGCGCAGCTCCATTTCGGCATCTTCGGCAACACCACGCGGTTTGCCTTCGCGCGCAACGGACGTCCCCGAACGGGCAATGCCAACGTGACCAGCGGCGGCGGCTTCTTCGAGGCGCGCTTCGATCTCGGGGAGCGGCTGCGGCTGTCGCCGGGACTGCGTCTCCAGTCGTTCTCGAACGGCGTCCGCGCCGCGTTCGACCCCCGCCTCCGCGCACGGTGGTTGCCCCGCGGATCCGCGAGCACAACCGAGATCACCCTTGCATGGGGGCTGTACCATCAGCAGATCATCGGGCTGAACAACGAACAGGACGTGACGGACGTGTTCACCGTGTGGGCCGCCGCGCCCGAACGCCGCCCGCTCCCGCAGGCGGTTCACTTCATCGCCGGAGCCCGCCGCCGGCTCCTTTCGTGGATGGAGCTGTCCGTCGAAGGCTATTTCAAGCGGCTCAAAAACATCTCCTTTCCCCGTTTTTCGAAGGCCCTCTCGGACGACGTGGAGCGCTTCGTCCGGGTGGCGGGCGAGGCGCGCGGACTCGACCTCCGGCTGGAGATGAACCGTCCCGCGTTCTTCGCGCGGGTGAGCTACAGCCTCGGCGCGGTGACGTACGAACCGCCCGCCTTCGACGAGGACTTCGGCGAAGCCTTCTCCCCGCCGCACGACCGGAGGCATCAGGTCAACGTGCTCGTGGCGCTCGCGCGCGGGCCGTATCGCCTGAGTCTGGCGTGGCAGTTCGGCTCGGGGCTGCCTTTCACACGGATTAACGGCTACTACGAGACGCTCGCCCTCACGGAGCCGGACGACGACGCTTTCCACACCGCTTCCGGCGAGACGTTCGTCTCGCGCGGCCCGGCGTATCGGGGGCGCCTGCCCGCCTATCACCGGCTCGACGTGTCCGCCCGGCGCGAGTTTACCTTCGAGCGCGTCGTGGTCACGCTCCAGGCGGGCGTCATCAACGCGTACGATCGGGCCAACATCTTTCAGTACAATTTCTTCTCCGGCGAGCGGGTGAACCAGCTTCCGCTCATTCCGTCGGCGGGGCTGAAGGTGGAGCTGCGATGACGAGGCGTGTGCGTGTCATAGCCTGTTGCCTGGCGGCGTGCGCGGCGGCGCTCGGCCTCGTCGCGTGCGACAACGAGGTCGCGCCCCTGCTCGACGCGCCCGAGGCCTTCTTCGCGCTCCACGGCTTTCTCGACACCGCCGCCGACACCCAGTTCGTCCGTGTCGAGCCGCTCCGGGCTTCCATCCTCGACGCCACGGACGGGCCGCTCGAGGCCGTCGTGACGAGCACCCACCTCCAGACCGGCGCGACGACGACGTGGCGCGACTCCCTCGTCACGCTCGACGACGGGCGCACGGGCCACCTCTTCTTCGCCCGCTTCCGCCCGCTCCCCGGCGGCGACTACCGGCTGACCGTGCTTCGCCCCGACGGGCGCGCCTCCGAGGCGACCACGCACGTGCCCGAGGCGCCCGCCGTCCAACCTGCGCCCCCCTCTGGCGACGCCTTCAACCTCATGCAGCGCGTCACGCTCGCCGGCCTCACGCGCCCCGTCCATGAGGTAGACGTGCATTATCTCGTCTCCTCCGCCCTCACCGACTCGCTCCGAACGATCACCTTCGTCTACCGCGACGCCGGGCGCCAGGGCGCGCAGGGATGGGACGTGGACCTGTTTCTCGCCCGCGACCTCCGAACGATCCGCCGCCGCTTCGTCTTCGCCAACGAGAACGACACCACCCTCACCTTTTTCGGCCTGAGCATGAGCTTCGACCTGCCGAGCGTGGAGTGGCTCGCGCCGGAGACGCCCGCGAACATCGCACACGGGCACGGTTTCTTCGGCGCGGTGGGGCGGCACACCGTCTCCTGGCGGCTCGACACCGAGGCCGTCCACACGATGGGCCTCGTCGATCAACAACCGTGACGGACGCCCTCACTCGAGCACTTCGCACAACCCCCGGATGCGCTTGACCGACTCGTCGGTGGCATGCCCTCTGGCGTCTCCGTCGTACAGAGAGAGGCACGGTTCGCCCTGCCGACACCGCTCACGATAGGGCAGGCAGCCTTCCATGCACAGCTCTTCGAGCCGCCGAAGGTCCGTCGTGTCGATGGTCTCCTCGATCACCACGGGCGCTCCCACGTACGTCCATTGCTCCTTCACGTGCCGCCGCACGAGTTCGACCTCGACGTCGGTCAGGTAGTCTTCCTCCAGCGCCGCGGGCGCGCACCGGCCGATGTGCTGCGCCAGAAAGTCGTCGTCATATCGCTCGACGAACCACCGGACACGCACCTTCGCGTGCGTCGCCCCGCCCACTTCGAGGTCTTTGAGGTCCGAATACACCCGGTAGAGTTTCATGGTCGGTCTCGATGGTTTGATGTCGGATTTTACCTTTTTCCTTCCACATCATAGGCCTCCGGAAGTTCTCATGCCCGTCGAGGAAGACGGTTTGGTTCGTGCGGGAATCCCCGACGCCGCGTTCCCCTGACGCGAACCGGGCGGGGGGATGTGTGGGTGTGGGGGGATTATGAGGGTGCACGAACAGCGAGCCCCTGACGCGTTTCGTATATTGACCGGCGCGCCCCTTCTTTCCACCCTTACCCGCCTCGTCATGCGTTTCATGCTTCTCGTTTCGACGCTCCTTTTCAGCGCGGGGTTGAGCGCCTGTGAATCTTCTCCGAAAGCGACCTCGGGGGAGTCCCCGGAGCCCTCCGTCTCCTCCGTCCTCGCGCCCTACCTCGACGCCCACGGCGGCCTCGAGGCATGGCGGCGCTTCGGCACGCTCGAATACGACCTTCAGCGCGGCGAATGGACGGATCATCAGCTCATCGACCTGAAGGGTCGCCGCGTGCGCATCACGAGCGAGGCCTATACGATCGGCTTCGACGGCGAAGACGTGTGGATCACGCCGGACAAGGAAGCGCTCAATTACGGCGCGCCGCCCCGTTTTTATAGCGGCACGTATTTCTACTTCTTCGCCCTGCCCTTCGTCTTTGCCGATCCGGGGACGCGCGTCGAGAAACTGGAGCCGCGCACACTGGAGGGCAAGACGTACGACGTGCTCCGCGTCACGTACGAGGCGGGCGTCGGGGATTCGCCGGAGGACGAGTACCTCGCGTATTTCGACCCGGAGACGAAGCGGCTGCGCCTCGTGCTGTACACGGTCACGTACGGCCGCACGGCCGAGCCGGGCACGCCGCCCCGGTACGGCGCGCTGCGATACGACGAATGGCAGACGGTGCGCGGGCTCCTCGTGCCCGAGCGCGCCGTATACTTCCGGTGGGCGGGCGACCACCTCGGCGAAAAACGCCGCGAGGTGTGGTTTCACAACGTCCGGTTCGACCAGGCTTCGCCCTCCCCGGAGCAGTTTGCCCGGCCCGAAGGCGCGGTCATCGACGCGATGCCCGGGACGTCGTGAGCGAGGCGGCTTCGAGGATGGTTCGGCAGCCTGCCGCGCCGTATTATCTCGCTATCATAAAGGCATCGAAATCAAACGGATCACGGAGGAAACGCGATGAAACGTCTCATGTCCATGCTGGCGCTCGTGCCGGGGCTGCTCTTCGGGGCGGGCGCGGCGCAGGCGCAGATCGAAGCCCTGGGAAGCACCGACTTCGAGACGTCGGGCGCGCCGGAAGCGCACCAGGCGTTCCTCCGGGGTCTGTTGCTGTTGCACAGCTTCGAGTATGAGGACGCCGCCGAGGCGTTCCGCGAGGCCGAGCGGCTCGACCCCGACTTCGCGATGGCGTACTGGGGCGAGGCGATGACGTATAACCACCCGCTGTGGGCGCAGCAGGACCGCGCCGGCGCGCTCGAAGCGCTCGGCCGTCTCGCGCCGACGCCGGAGGCCCGCGCCGAGAAAGCCCCGACCGCCCGCGAACAAGCCTACCTCCGCGCCGTCGAGATCCTCTATGGTGAGGGCGACAAGCGCAGCCGCGACGATGCGTACGCCGAGGCCATGCGCCGCCTCCACGAGGCCTATCCCGACGACCTCGACGCCGCCGCCTTCTATGCGCTCGCCATCCTCGGCACGAGCCACGACGGGCGCGATTTCCGCACGTACATGCGCGCCGCCGCCGTCGCCGAGGAGGTCTTCGCCCGGAACCCGAACCATCCCGGCGCGGCCCATTATCTCATCCACTCCTTCGACGACCCGATTCACGCGCCGCTCGGGCTCCGGGCCGCGCGCGCCTATTCGAAGATTGCCCCCGCCGCCGCGCACGCCCTCCACATGCCCTCCCACATCTTCCTCGCCCTCGGCATGTGGGACGACGTGACGGCCATGAACGAGGCTTCGTGGGACGCCGCCTATGCCCGCGCCGCGCGCAAGAACCTCCCCGTCGATGCGCGGAATTATCACGCGCTGTGGTGGCTCGACTACGGCTATCTTCAGCAGGGACGGTATGAGGACGCCCGCCGCACGCTCGCCGTCATGAAGGAAGACACGGAGGCGAGCGGCTCGCGCCGAACGCGCACCCACCTCGCTCGCATGCGCGCCCACCACATCGTCGAGATGCGGCAGTGGGACGGCGACGCGGCGGCCCTCGTCGTGGACGTGAGCGACCTCGGCATGAGCACCGTCGCCGCGGACCGCCTGGCCACGGGCATGAGCGCCGTCGGGCGGGGGGACCTCGCGGCGGCGCGCGCCGTGCTCGCCGAGATGCGCGCCGCGCGGGAGCACCGGCCCGAGACGGAGGGGTATGCGCGCGGAGCCCATGCCGCCGACGTGATGGAATACGAACTCGCCGCGCTCATCCGGCAGGCCGAAGGGCAAACGGACGAGGCCCTCGCGCTCATGGATCGCGCCACGGTCGAGGAAGACGCCATGCCTTTCGACTTCGGACCGCCCGACGTCGTCAAGCCTTCGCACGAACTCTATGGCGAGATCCTCCTCGCCGCCGATCGGCCCGAGGCCGCCCGCGCGCAGTTTGAGGCCTCTCTCGACCGCACCCCCCGCCGTGCGCTCTCGCTTCTCGGCCTGGCCCGCGCCGCCGAGGCTATGGCCGACGCCGAAGCCGCCGAACGGGCCTGGCGCGACCTCGCCGGGGTATGGCGTCACGCCGACGACGGCGTCTTCGAGCGCGCCTCGGTCAAACGTATGGAGCCGGTCGGCGACCGGTAGGCACGCTCAGCGCACAAGGACGAAACGCATCACCACCGCCCGGTGGTCGGACGGCTGGTCCGGCCCGCCGGCGACGTACGCCTCGACGGGCCGGATCCGGTCGGCATTGAAAAAGACGTGGTCGATCTTGAGGCGCGGGGCGTCGGCGGGGAAGGTGCCGACGACCTCGGGCACGCGCTCCGGCGCGGGAAGACCGTCGAACGCCTCCCGCAGCCCTTCTTCGGCATGGAGGAGCGCGACGGCGTGGTCGTCCTCGAGCGCGGCCCGCATCTCCTCCGGCACGCCGGCCCGGTCCTCGGGGAGCACGCTGTTGAAATCGCCGAGGAGGAGGACGGGGTATGCGTCCCTGTACTGTCGATACAGCGCGAGCACCTGCTCGGCCTGCCGGTTGCGCGTGGCGGCGTCGAAGGCTTCGAGGTGGACGTTGATGAGGATGATCGGCTCTCCGGCGTCGAGGCGGACGACCTGCGCGAGGCGGTCGAGGTAGAAGGCGTCGTAATAGAACGGAGTCGGCGGACGTTCGAGGACGAGGCGTTCGTGGGCAAGGAGGGGGAGGCGACTGAGCACGGCCTCTCCGGAGCGGATGCGCCCGAAGTGCATCGAGGGGCGCAGGGAAGGGAAGGGGACGTATCGCTTATCCCAGTTCACCGCCCTTGCCGCCGCGTGAAAGCCGCCGCGCCGGGCGAGCGCGTCGAGTTGATCCACGTCGAAGGAACGCGCCGCGCCGAAGTCGATCTCCTGAAAAGCGACCACGTCCGGGCGCGCGGAGGCGAGGAGCCGGGCCGCCGCCGTCAGGTTCTCGTCGAAAAGCCGTTCGGTGCGCGCCACGGGTCGATTGTTCGTCATCCCCGAGAGATAGCCGAGGTTGTACGTCATCACGGTGAGGGTGTCCGGCGCGGGGACGGGCGCTTCGTCGTACACCGTGAGGGTCGCATACGCCGACGGCGGCAACGTGCTCGAACGGGCCCAGAAGAAAAAGCCCGCAAAAAGCAGCGCCGGGAGGACGAGCGCCCACCACAGACGGCTTCGCTTCGGAAAGGGCATGAGGGTTCGGGGCGAAGATGGCAGGTGCGTCGAAAATCCGTCGAACGAAGCTCCGCGGGAAACGTTCGGGAACGTCCCCCGGCGGCGCTCCGGAAGGAATCGAGGCGCCCTGACGGCGCGCGAACGTGAGTCCCCGGCGCGTGGCTTTCGCGGGTGGGCTTTCCTTGTTACCTTGCCCGCTCCGGCGGCGGCGTGGAAGCGCGCGCAGGGGAGTGTCTTTTCGATGCACGATTGCAGGAACGTGATGAAACAAACCGCCTCTCTTCTTTGCCTCTGGGTTCTTCTCGGGTTTTTCGGGGGGGCTTCGGCGCGCGCGCAGCCCGCGCCGGCGGATACGCTCCGGTTCGACCTCGCAAGCGCCGTCACCCGCGCACTGGAGGTGAGTCCGGAGGTGGGGGCGGTGGAGGCGGACCGGGCCTACGCCGAGGCGCAGTCGCGCCTGGCCCGCGCGAGCCGGTACCTGACCGAGTTCAAGATGACGTCGGTGCATGCGCCGGGGCCGGGGCTCAAGAACATCGACGGCACGCCGACGGACCGGCTCTATCTCAACCCGGACGTGCGGAACGACTGGTCCCGCCTGCGCCCGTTCACACGGGTGGAAGTGGAATTGCTTCAGCCGATTTATACGTGGGGGGAGCTGGGCGGCAACATCCGTGCGGCGCGGCAGGGCGTGGCCGTCGAGGCGGCGGCCGTGCGGGAGAAAGAGGCCGAGGTGGCGCTCCGCACGGGCGAACTGTACTACAACGTGCTCCTCGCCGAGGCCCTTTTTCGCGTGGCGGAGGAAGCCCGAGACGCTCTGACTCAGGCGAAGAAAGAGATCGAGAAACTCCTCGACGAGGGCGCAGAGGGAGTGGACGAAGCCGACCGTTTCCAGATTCTGATCGCCGAGCAGGAGTTCGAGCGGCGGAAGGTGGAAGTGGCGCAGCAACGGCTCACGGCGCGGACGGCGCTCGCCCGCCAGCTTTTCCTGCCCGACGGGGCCGTGCTCGCGCCCGAAGACGCCGCACTCACCCCCGTTCCTTTCTCGCTCGACTCGCTCGACGCCTACGTTGCCACGGCGCTGACCATGCGCCCGGAACTGAGCCGGGCCGCCGCCGGAGTCGCCGCCCGGCAGGCCCTCGTCGAGGTGGCGCGGTCGGATTATTACCCCAAGCTCTTTCTTGGCGCGTCGTTCAAGCTCTCGGCCATCGAGGGGCGGTACCGCCAGCGCAACCCGTACGTCAGCGATCCGTTTCTGTCTCGCGGGCTTCAGGCCGGGCTCGGTATTCGGCAGAAGCTCAACTTCGCGCAGACCCGCGCCCGTGTGGAGCAGGCCCGCGCGCAGCGCGACGAAGTCCGGTTCCAGGCCGAGGGTGCGCGGCAGTTGATCCGGTTCGAGGTCGAGGAGGCCTACCGGAACGTTCTCATCGCGCAGTCGGCGCTCGATGCGCGCGGGAAGGCGCTTCAGTTGAGCAAAGAGTGGCTGCGCACCGAGCAGATCAACTTCGACCTCGACATCGGCGACACCGACAACCTCATCAAAGCCGTGCAGACCAAACTGGAGTTGGAGGCGGCTCATCAGCAGGCGGTCCAGCAATACAACGTCGCCGTGTTGCGGCTGATGCGCGCCGCCGGCGTCCTGACGACCCGTCTTCAGAGCGGCACGCTTGTTGACTGATGCCGGGCGGCGCGCAGCCCCTGCCGTAACGTCATGCAATCTCCCTTGACCGATCATCGATGACCGATATGTTGAACAGCTTCCGTTTTCTCCTGCTCGCGCTTCTGACGGCGGCGGGCCTGCTGGCCGCACCGGCTTCGGCGCAGGATCGCGCCGCCGGGGATCGCGCCGCCGAGGTGCGCGCCCTCCTCGAACAACGCGACCGTGAAATCAAAGCCCTCCTCGGAGACCGGGAGACCTTCACCGACGAACAGCGCGAGAAGCTCAAAGAGGTCATCAACGACGGGATCGACTTCGAGGCGATGGGCCGGAAAGCCCTGGGGAAATACTGGGCCGACCTGACGCCGGAACAGCGCGCCGAGTTCGTCGAAGTCTTCAGTGACATCGTGCGGGCGCACTCGCTCTCGGACCTCGACGCGTACCGCTCGAAGGTCACGTACGATGCGATCACGGTCGAAGGCGATTCCGCCTATGTGAGCACCACGACGACGCACAAGGACGTGACGGTGAAGGTGGACTACGTCCTCGGCTATCACGACGGGCAATGGTGGGTGTACGACATCATCCTCGACGGGGTCAGCACGGCGGAGGGCTATGCGCGCTCCTTTCAGGCGCTCATCCGGAAGAAGGGATTCGACACCCTGATGGAACGCCTCCGCGCTCGCCGGGAGAAGATGCTGGCCACGGGTTGACCTTCTGCGTTCCCCCTTTTTTCAAAGAACCTCGCACCCGGATCGGCGTACCGTTACGGTTTAGCGGAGTTTACACGGCTTTTCACGGAACGAGATGATGCCGACGCCAGTCGAGGGGTATGTTCTGCATGCGTATGGGGACGAGAAGTACGTGCGGCACGTAGTGGCTTCCGTCGTGACGCTTCGCCGCCACGATCCGGACCGGCCCGTGGCGCTCTTCTGCCCGCCCGAGCACCAGGCGCTCCTGGCGCGGCACGGCCTCGACACCCTCTTTGCCCACATCGGCGACCTGCCCGAGGAGCACCGCTCCATCGTCGGCTTCAAACATCACCTCCACCGCTTTTCCCCGTTCGACCGCACCCTCTTCGTCGATGCCGACATGGTGTGGTGCCGCGACCCGGATCCCCTGTGGCGGCAGCTCTCGGCGTTCCCTTTCACGGCCACCGGGTTGCCCCGCGCCGACTTCTACTTCGGCGGGCCGAAGGGCCTCGGCGTCGTCGTGGATTTTCTGCTCGACCGCCGCGACCGGACGCTCCGCCGCTTCGGGCTGACGCACCTGCCGCGCGTGCAGGCGGGCATGATCTACAGCCAGGACCGCGCGTTGACGGAGCAGGTGTGCGGTTTCGCTTCCGAGTTCCTCGCGCGCCGCGACGAGACGCACTTCCGCAGCCGCCTCAGCGAAGGACGCAGCGAAGAGACGTGCGAGTGGAGCCTGGCGATGGCCATGAGCCGCCTCCACCTCCCGATCTACCTCTGGCACCAGGGATACAACAGCCCGCAACTCGACTTCGTGGAGGGGTTCGTCGCGTACGACCCGGACTTCGAGCGCGTGGTCTGCCGCTACTATTCCGACCGGTTCGTGCACAGCATGCGCTTCATGCCGAACGTTTGGCTCCGGGATGCGCTCCTGGCGTTGTTCACGCGGGTGCCCGGGCGCGGCGACTATCTGGACGTGACGCCCTTCGTGCTGCATTTCGGATGGATCCATCAAAAGCAGCCGTTCTACGACTTTGCCGACCGCACGTGGGCGCGTCTCACGCGTTCGCAGGCCGTAGTGGGCGAGAAGGTCTGAGAACAGGGCGGCGATCCCCGGCCCCGTCGCGCTTCACAGGCGGGTGATGAGATGCCGGAGGAAGGAGAGCCACGGGCCGAAGAAGGCGGCGGCGAGGAAGCAGGCAGGCACGCCGAGGAGGACGAAGGGATGGGTGAGCGCCGCCGTGAGCGTGCGGGACAGGGGCGCGCGTGTGATCCGGGAGAAGTCGAGGAGCGTGCGGGCCGTGGCCCACAGCGTAAGGAGCAACCAGGCTCCGGCGAGGGCCAGGGCTGCCCCGGCCGAGACGGGCTGAGAGGCCAGGACCATCGCGGCGACCATGAGCGGGAGCAACGTCCACCGGGGCCACACCACGAGCATGAAGACCTGTCCCGGCGCGAGCGGACGCCGGCGGCGGGCAACGAGGGCGAGCACACCGGCCCACACCGCGAGGGCCAGGGCATAGAGGCTGCCCGCCGTCAGGGCCAGGAGCCACGGCTGCCGGAGCAGGCCCGCGAGCGTTATCCGCACGCCCCCCGGAAGCCACTGGAGCGCCGGCATCATCGCCCGGCTGTCCAGGATCGCGCCGAAGACGACGCTCGCCGTCATCCCCACACTGACGGCGATGGCCAGGAGCAGGAGCGCGCTGGTCATCGGCAGCACGTCGCGACCCTCCCGGACGGCGTCGCAATAGAAGCCGTGCGCGAGAAAATAGCGCGGCGCCATGAACCGGAAGCGGGGCGAGCGCACGTAGTGCCCCGCGATCATCGCCACGACGGCCCATCCGAGGAGGACGATCCACGGCGCCCCCGGCCCCGGCGCTTCGCCGGTGGGGAAGGCGAAGACCCGCTGCCGCCCCGTATAGATGCCCGCCATAACGTCAAAGGCCGGGCGGGGCCGGCCGGCGCGGTCGTGGAGGCCGTACCGTCGTCCGTACGGGTCGGGCGGCTCCGGTTCGGCGTCGGCCTCCGGGTCGGCGTCGCGCCAGCGATGGACGAACACGGCCACGGGCGGGGTCTCGGCGTCGAGCAGCGCGTTGAGGTGGGTTTCGAGGAAGCGGGCCTGCGCTTCGGGCGCGTGCGCGTTTCGGAGGCCGCGTGGGCCGTCCGGGTCCACCCATGCGCCGAGCGTGGCCAGCCCGCGCCCCGTCCAGTCCGCCACCGGGGGCAGACGGTCGCGCGCGTCGAGCAGCGCGAAGTCGACGGTGTCGCGGCAGCGGTCCGCCGCCGTGAATGCACTGACGTAGTACAGCCTCACGCTGTCGGGGCGCATCCCGGCGAGGGTGCGGAAGAAGTCGCACGCCTCCGGGTCGCTCGTGTCGCTCCGGCGGGCGAGGCCGAAGTGGCGGGCGGAGCGATGGCCGCGCGCGCGCGCCAGGGCCCGGCGGAGCGTCTCCCGCGCGAAGGCGAGCGTGTCGGCGAGGCGGGCGGCGGGCAGGGCGTCGAGCGGCAGTTCCTGAAAGAGCCGAAGCCCGAGCGTGTCGGCGAGCGAAAGCAGGCGTTCCTCCCGGACGATCCCGGTGCGCACCGCCTCGACGCCCGCCTCACGCATGCGGATGAGGTCGGCTTCCGCATGCGCCACGTCGGCCGGAGCCGCCCACACCACGCCTTTCCACACCCTCGGCTGCGCGCGCACCGGAAGGCTTGCCGCGCACGCGAGGAGCGCCGCAAACCCCAGCGCGCACGCCGGCTTGAGGATCGGATGACGAAACGTCACGGCAATACCCGGCAGACGAAGAGGGACGGGCGTAAGGTAGGCCGGAAAGCGGCGGTTGCTCAAATGAAAATCAGGCCGAGCGTGCCGACGAGGAAACAATAATAGGCGAAGTACGCCAGGTTGCCCCGCCGGATGACGTCGAGCAGAAGCTTGATCGCCGCCACGCCCGAGACGTACGCCACCACCGTGCCGATGACCAGCGGCAGCCAGCCCATCGTGATGCCCTCTTCGGCCATCTCGAGGCTTTTGAGGAGCGTTGCGCCGAGGACCACGGGCAGGAGCATCAGGAACGAGAAGTCCGCCGCGCGCCGGGGCGTCACGTTCAGGTAGAGCGCCGTGCAGATCGTTGCACCGGACCGGGAGATGCCGGGAATCATCGCCGCCGACTGCGCCGTGCCGATGAGGAAAGCCTTTCCCGGCGTGATCGGGCCGTCCGGGTTTTTCCGGAGGAGCGTCAGGAGCAAAAGCACCCCCGTGACGATGAGCATGCCGGCGACGAAGTGCGGGTCGCCGAAACGGGATTCGAGAAAATCTTTGAAAAGGACGTACACCAGCCCCGTCGGGATCATCGTGATGAGAATGAAAACCGCCGTGCGCACCTCCTCTTCTCTCCGGTAGTGCTCGGCAAATTCCCCCGGCGCCAGCGCCGCCGCTATCGACTTTCGGAGGAGCGCGAGGACTTCGTACCTGTAGACCGTCAGAATGCTCAACACCGTGCCGAAGTGGACGAACACCTCGAAGGTCACGTTGTCCGCGCCCGCCGGATCGATGCCGAGGAGGTATTTGCCCAGCACGAGGTGCCCCGACGAGGAGATGGGCAGAAACTCGGTCAACCCTTGCACCAGACCCAGAAGGGCCGCTTCCCACCAGTTCATTCGAAATCAGATTTTGGAAGGGGGACTTTCGTGTGCGAAGCGAGGAAGGTACGATGCGCCGGGAGGAAGCGAAACGAAGCCGCCGTAAATTCTTTCAAACTCCCCCGCCGTTCACTTCGGCAGTTTCGGCTCGACGAGGAGCACGTCCTCGCGTTCGACGACGACGGCGCCGGGGGGCGCGCCCTTCGGCTTGCGCACGTACTTCCGCTCGGTGACGATGACCGGGACGAGGCCGCTGCCCCGCGCTTTGCTGAAATACGCGGCGATGCTCGCGGCGCGCTCGAGAAGGTCTTTGCCGGGTCGGGCCTGCCGGTTCGGGAGGCGGAGCACCGCGTGCGAGCCGCCGACGCCGCGCGCGTGCATCCACAGGTCGTGCTTCCGGGCGTGGCGGAACGTGAGCAGGTCGTTCTGTTTCGCATGTTTGCCCACCCATACCTCGAAGCCGCCGCCGAGCGGAAAGCGCCGGAACGGGACGCCGCTTTTCGCCCGCGCCTCCGGGGCGAGGAACGCCTCGAGCCGGTCGGCTTCCTTTTTCTTGAAGCGTTCGAGGTCGGCATACGTGTCGATGCGGCGGAGGCGTTCGAGGAGGGCCTCGGCTTCCTCGGCGCGGCGCTCGGCCTCGGCCATGCGCTCCTCGGCGTGGGCGCGGGAGCGCCGCGTCCGGCGGGCCTTCTCATAATACCGTTGCGCGTTCTCGACGGCGCTCTTCGCCGGGTCGAGGGGGATGGTGACGGGCGCGCCGCCGGCGAAGAGGTCGGGCAGCGTGACGGCTTCCGCGCCGGGCGGCACGGCGGCGGGGTTCGCCATGAGCAGGTGCGCCCATCGCTCGTACCGGTCGGCGCGGCTCTCGCGGGCGAGCTCTTCGAGCATGCGCTCGGCGCTCGCCCGGTAGCGGTCGCGCGCCGAGCGGAGCGCCTTTTCGAGCGGGGCGTATGCCTGCCGAAAACGCGCCTCGCCCAGGCTGCGACGGACGAACAGGCGCACGGCGGCGTCCACCGAGTCGAACGGCTCTTCGGTCAGGTCTTCGCGGCCTTCGAGGTGGCGGAGGCGGATGAGAGAGAAGACCTCGGGCGAGCGTCCGCGCCAGAAGATGCGTGGCGACGGGCCTTCGAGTTCGCTTCGGAGCGCGCGTGCGGCTTCGAAGAGGGCGCGGCGCTCGGCCTCGGAGCAGGCGGCGGGATGGGACGGCGTCACGCCCGCGCGGTGGACGGCCTCGGCGGCGAGGGTGCGGTCGAAGAGCGGGAGGGCGGCGGCGAGGGCCTGCGTCGTCGTCTTCCGGTCGATGCGCCACCGGGCCTCGAAAGCCTCGAACGTGTCGACGAGGGGGGCGGGATGCGGGGCGGGGGCCGCCCGCCCGGACCATTCGGCATCGGCCTGAAAGGCTTCGCGCACCCGTCCTTCGGCGTCGGTGAGGAAGACGTTGGCGTGCGGGCCGAAGAGCATGACCTGAAAGCGCAGGCCGCCCTCGAGGTCGAGGTAGAGGATGCGGTCGCGTTCGGCCATGCGCAGCCCCGTCACGCGCCGGTCGAAGCTCGTCTCGAACAGCGTGGCGACGTTTCGCCGGGCCTTGCTGTAACCTTCCGAGCGAAAGAGGAAACGGAGCGGCCCGCGCACCGACGCGCGAAGCATCCACGCGCGCTCCGGCTTCGCGAGGGCCAGCGTCAGTTCGTCGCGCGTCTGCGAGAACGCATCCCCCACCACCCCCCCGACGAGGTCCGGCGTCCACTCGCGCACGAGCGCCTTCAGCGTGTAATAGTTGGTGATCATGCGTGCTCGAATGCGAGGCGTCCTTTCCGCTCAGAAGACGGAACGGTTCAACGTCCGAGCGCGGAAACGTTTCACGCGCGGCTTCCTTTGGCTTCGCCGCCGTCCGCTGAACGCATCGCTTCCGGAGGAGGGGGACGAGCCACGCGCCGAAAAGGCACGCGCCGCCCCCGGGAGAGGCGGCGCGTGCGCGGGTCGAGAAAGACCTTTGGATTCGGTTCGTGTCGAGGAGGAGGCGCCGTTACTCCAGCGTGGGCGTGTGCGACCACCGGTGCTCCGTCGCCGCGCCGTCTCCGGCCGCCGCCGGCCGATCTGCGCGCGGCGACGGAGTTTCGGTATGGTCCACTTTGAACTGCGCGACGAGTGCGCTGAGTTGATCCATGGCCTGGTTCAGTTCGTCTGTGGAGCGGACGATCTCGCTGATCCCCCGCGCCGACTCATCCGAGACCATCGAGATGGCCTCGACGCTGCGCGAGATCTGCTCACTCGTTGCCGACTGCTCTTCGGTGGCTGCCGCAATCTGACCAATCAGATCAACGGTTTGCTGCGTCTCCGCCACGATTTTCTCCAGAGCCTCGCCGGCCTTGTCGGCGAGCACGATGCCGGTCTTCACTTCCTCAGTGCCCTGTTGCATCGACGTGACGGCGTCAGTGGTTTCGGATTGAATCGTCAGGATCATCTCGGCAATCTGCTTGGTGGCCTGGGTGGTCCGCTCGGCCAGTTTGCGCACCTCGTCGGCGACGACGGCAAAGCCCCGGCCCTGCTCTCCCGCGCGGGCGGCCTCAATGGCGGCGTTGAGGGCCAGCAGGTTGGTCTGATCGGCAATGTCGTCGATCGTCGAGATGATCTCTCCGATCTGCTGGCTCGACGCACCGAGACGTTCCACCATGCCGGCAGACTGCCCGACGCGATCGGCGATCTGGCGAATCTTGACGATGGTCTGCTCGACCACCTGTCCGCCCTGCTCGGCTACCTCGCCGTTTTGCTGGGCGACCGTGGCGGTGCGGGTGGCGTTCTTGGCGTTCTCGATGATGGTGCGGGTCATCTCCTCGACGGCGGCAGCGACCTCGGTTGCCTGGGCGGACTGCTCCTGAGCCCCGACCGCCAGCTCCTCGGTGGTTCTGGAGATGAGCGTAGCCGTCGTGACGGTCGCCTCGACCGCGCCGCGCACCTGATCGAAGAGACGGCGTATGTTCTGAACGGCCTTGTTGAAACCGCGAGACAGCTTGCCGATCTCGTCGTCGCCGTGTCCGGCATCGAGTTGCACCGTCAGGTCTCCGGCGGCGAAACGGTCCATTTCGGTCAGGATCTTGTCCACGCTTTGCGTGAGGTATTGCCGTTGTTCTTCCGACTCGCGCACGGCTTCTTCTACCTTCCGTTCCACATTCGCCTTCTCGGCTTCCAGGGCCTCGGCCGAAGTGCGGATGTCGCGCACCATCGTGTTGAACGATTGGCTGAGCGCGCCGATCTCGTCTTCTACGTCCAGTTCTACCTGAACCGTGAGGTCGCCTTCGGCCACGCGGCGGGTCCCCTGCTCCAGGGACTGAATCGGGCGGGTGACGAGGCGGGAGATGCCCCATGCCACCAGCGTCAACATCACCAGGGTAAGAAAAGCGATCAGCCCGATCATGCGGGCCTTCCTGGAAACGGCGGCATGCACCGGCTCCATAGACATCATGACCTCGAAAGCGCCGTGGATCTCACCGACTTTCCATCCCTCCATCTTCGTTCCGGTGATGTCGGTGCCGTCGGTGGTGCCCCAGTACTCAAAGGACTTGTTCGGGTCGCCGTGGCAGCGCATGCACTCTTCCGTCAATTCAATCGGGCGGAAGTAACGAAGTTTATCGGTTTCAGGGTCGATTTCCCAGAATTCCGGCATTTCCCGGTTCATGAGCCGGCGCAGCACCTGGGCTTCGTAAGGATCCGGTTCGTTGTCGGTATTGCGGGGCTGGAATTTGGGGACCTTGAACTCGAGTCCCAGTTCTTCGGCCTTCGCGCGCGTGGCGCGCATGGCGGCAAAGATGGGGACGGTATAGAGGACCTGCTTCTTCTCCGTAAGATCTTCCCTGAAAACGCCGTTTTTGATCTGTTCGGCAGCGTATTCACGGGTCGATTCCGCTTGCAGGATGAGCGTGCGCGCCTGTAAGACCAGCGCTTCGATCTCCTGCTTTTCGGTCATGGATGAGAAGTAGAAGTAGATGAAAAGACTGCTGATGACAGAGACGAGAACCAGCGGAAGGATAATTTTATATCCAAGCCGGAGCGCATTCCATTTGCGTTTCATTACTAACCTCAAGGCAATAGTGACGGTGGCACGTACAGGGAAGTCCGGGGGAACCCGGCAGATCACCTGATCCAGAGATGCGACAAACCTGCCGGCATCGGGAAGAAAAACTTCGTTCGGAACGGTTCTTTTCGTACGAACGGTTCTCTTCCACGATGGCGTGTGATGCGCTCACAGGGCGCTGACGGGAGACATTGCATCAGGGGTGTTCCTCGGCTCTCGCCCGGACGGACGCAGCAGGAGACGATCCCCGGATGGTGGTGCCGTGTCGGTGTCAGGTCCTACGGAGGCGGACATCAATCACTCCGGAGCGGTGGCGTTTCGCAGTGGCGTAGGGGGGTATCGTCCTTGAATGAAATACTTTAAAAAAAATTCAT
The DNA here is from genome assembly GCF_056451265.1 of Rhodocaloribacter sp. Classification (NCBI taxonomy): domain Bacteria; kingdom Pseudomonadati; phylum Rhodothermota; class Rhodothermia; order Rhodothermales; family Rhodothermaceae; genus Rhodocaloribacter; species Rhodocaloribacter sp. The sequence continues at coordinate 72,585 of NZ_JBWOPL010000054.1, forward strand.
GCGCCGGATCTGAACCCGACGTTGTCCATCCGGCGACAGAGGCTGCTCGCTACCGGAGCCCTTCTGATCGCGTGCGCGGCCGCAAACGCCAGGCTCGCCTTGAAAGTGACGGCTGCCGGGTTGAACAGCGGCCTCAAGAGATCGGCTTCACCTCTTGGGCTCGTTCCCATGCGCTGCGAGGGAACGCCCGACGGGGATGAGAGAAGCTTTCACGACGTCAAGCGCCGCGACCGATGCGCACACGCACCCGGACGAACCTTTCGGAAAACGGCTCATCGGCATCACACCGCCGCATCGAGGATTTGCTCTTGCCGAAGCCTTTCGGCGGATTGGGGATCGTGAGAAGGCAGATATACGGTCGGCTCGCTCCGGGCATATTCCAGAATGGCGTCGAGGGTCTGCAGAGCGGCGGCCCGGTTCGGGCTGACGCCGTCGGGTTCTCTTTCCAGCAGGAGACGCTGCGTGTAGCTCGTATCTCCCGCCAGAAAATAGTTTATCCCGCCTTTCTTTACGATCACTGAAACGTGCCCCGGCGTATGCCCCGGCGTGGGCACGACGAGGACGTCGCCGGCCTTCGTCACCGCATAGCTTCTCCCGAAGGGGCCGATGGGGACGGCCTCGAACGGTATCGGCTTCGGCGCGAACCATGCGGGCCACCGGTGAGGCAGATATCCCTGGAGCTTGCCCATGAACCCCCGAGCGCTCTGGTAGTCCCGGCCTTGAACGAGGATCTCGCTCTCGGGAAAGTGATGAAGCCCTCCCGCGTGATCCGTATGAAAATGCGTCAGAATGACCGTGCGGACCTCCTTCGGAGCGATGCCGATCTTTTCCAGTTGGGGTCCGATTTCCTGCTCCGCCGCCACGTCCATACGGACCGAGGTGCGGAAGTAGGGGTGCCAGCGTGGAAAGTAGCCCGGCTCGGACGCACGCGCCGTCTCTCCGGTGTCCACGACGACGACGCCTTCCGGATGCTCGATCGCCCACGCGTAGATAGGAAGCCATTCGGTCCAGGTCCGGTCCAGGAGCACGCGCAAGAGCCCCCCCGTTTTCCTTCGCCGCTGTGCGACTTTAACCTGTACATGGCCGGTCAGGATGGGATGAATTTTGATCATGGAACCGAGGTTGAACTATGGATGCGATAAGCGACATAACGTTTGAGCCAACACGACGGGGCTGCAGACCGGACCACGAAAGATGAAATACGGTCGGTTTCGGCGCTCAGCCGGCGGCGGTGCTCGTGAGCCGTTCGAAGCGTTCGAGTTCGGCGCGGAGGGCCGTGCGGAGAGGGGCGAGGCGAGGGTCGGTGTGGGCGTCGGAGGCGTCGAGGACGGCGTGGAAGAACCAGCGCTGCGCCTCGGGTCCGGCGCTGAGGGGGCGACGGTTCGGCCCTTTCTCGAAAATGTTCAACCCGCTGGCCAGGCTCTCATTCATCGACCAGAGGTTGTGGAGCTTGTCGGCCAGGCTGATGGCGACGGCCCCGGCGGAGGCGGTGTGGAGACGGGCGGCGTAGTCCTCCTTCCGCGCGCGCCACGGGCGGAAGTTGCCGTGCGCGTCGTACTTCTCCTCGGTCACTTCGGCCACGCGGCGCGCGACGGCCTCGCCCATGAGCGCGCTCAGCTCGCCGTAGCGCAGTTCCTCGCCGTACTGGTTGGCGTCCTCGATGACGTCGTGGAGAAAGGCGGCGGCCACGGTCACCTCGTCCCACCCGGCGCGTTGCACGGTCATCGCCACCATCGTCACGTGCGCCATCACGGGCACGCCGAGCGCCTCCGAAGGCGGCACACCGAAGGCAGGGTCGCGCCACCGGCTCTTTCGGTACGTGCCGTCGTGCCACTGCGCCGAGAGCTCGACGGCCTGTTCGATGAGCGGACTGAAAAGCGGCTCCGCGGGGATCGTTTCGGATTTCATGGCATCAGGAAGCCTCGACCGCCCGCCGCTCTTCCCCTCTGCCATGCGGCGCACGCCGGACGACCGTCCTCACGCACTGCGCCCCCGGCGCGCCGTATCAAAGCTCCACGATCTGATGTTCCGTGGTGTCGAGGGAGAGGGTGACGAGCAGGTTTTCGAGCAGGTCGGAGCTGTATTTGTTCAGAAAATAGAGCGGAGAGACGACGCGTTCCTGGAGCTTGCCGTCCGGGAAAAGGTTCACCTGCGCCTTGTTCAGTTGTGCCCGGAGCGTGTCGTGGTGGCGTTTCTCGGCCTTGACGGCGCGTTCCTTCAGCCGCGTGAACTCTTTCACGAGCGCGACGCGGGCGGCCTCGGCGGCTTTCCCGAGCGAGCGGTCCACCTGTTCGACGACGGGCTTGAACGTGTTGACGGCCTCGTGCAGATGCCGCGCCGACGCCTGGAAGGCCGCCTCGATGTCCACCTCCATCTCGTCGAGGATGACGCGGCGGAACAGTCGGTCGTGCTCCTCGCCGAAGTCGGGCACGTCCACCGGATGACGATCGAGCACTTTCTTCACCTTCGGCTCGACGAGGGTGACGCTGGCGCGGGGATAGATGACGGGCATCGGCAGGCCGGCCCACGCATACATCGGCTTGAACTGTGCGAAGTACGACACCTCGCCCGGTCCGGCCACGTACGCCGCCGTGGGCAAGAGGGTATCCTGCATGAGCGGGCGGAGGACGACGTTGGCGCTGAAGCACTCGGGGTGGCGTTCGAGCCGGTCGAGGAGGGCGTCTTTCGTGAGCAGGTGCGCCGTGCCGCGCAGCCGGAAGCGGTCGCCCTCGGCGTCGACGGCGTAGCGCCGACCGGCTTCGAGGAGGAAGAGGTTCGTCGGGCGGATGTGGACCTGCGCGTGGTAGCGGTCGGCGAGGCGCGCGCTCACGGCCTCGAAACGTTCGAGCGCCGTGGCGTAATCCTCGATTTCCCGGCGGAAAAGCGGGGCGGTCAGGCGTTTGAATCGCCGGTCGTCCGGGGAGAGGAAGACGAGCCCTTCGTCGGGGAAGAAGGCGCGCATGAGGCGGGCGAAGGCGTCGAGGAGCGTCGTGCCGGGGCGATAGGCGTCGCGCACCTTTGCCATCAGCTCGGCCTTGAAGTCGGAGGGCGCGAGCATCGCTTCGACGGCGTCGAGCACGTCGGTGATCTGTTCGGTGAGCACGAGCCGCCCGACGGGCCCCAGGTTGCCGCCTTCGGGAAGCGTGTGCCCGTCGTATCGCACCTCGGCCACTTCGTTTCGGTGCAGAAGGCGCACGCCCGCCACCTCGTCGAAGTCGTGGTCCTCGCCTTCGAGCCAGAACACGGGCACGACGGGCCGTCCCGTCTCCTGGCGCAACCGCCGCGCGAGCTGGAGGGCGGTGATGGTTTTGTACGGCGTATAGAGCGGTCCGGTGAGCAGCCCCACCTGCTGTCCCGTCACCACGGCCACGGCCTCCGGGTCTCGGAGCGCCTCGATGTTCGCGCGTGCGGCGTCGTCGAGGCCCCAGCGGGCGTTCTGGTCGAGGAGCACCTCGACGAGGGCGTCGCGGTCGCGGGGGTGGGCGGCGGCGCGGGCGGCCGCTTCGGCACGGGCCCCGGCGCTCCGGAAGTCGCCCGCATAGTATGCGGCGAGCGCGTCGTAGTCCGCGCAATACTGTTCGAAGAGGGCCGGGAACGCGCGCATCGCCGTCAGGGGAACGCGGCGCACGGTGTAGGCGGTCGGAGCGACAACGGGCATGAATCTGCGGCGGAAGGATGAAAAAAAGAAACGCGAAACGAGTCACACGCAGGCGCCGGCGCGCGCGCCGGAACGGACAGCCTTACGAGGGACGTTTCACGTTAGTGACGGGGACGAGGCGGGCGCGTCAGTTGCTTTCGCTCTCGAGCCGTTGAATCTTGTCTCGGATCTGAGCGGCCAGCTCATAGTTTTCCTCGGCGATGGCGTCTTCGAGCTGTTTTTGCAGCCGGGCCAAGGGCGACTTGGGCAGGGGCTCTTCTTCTTCCACCGGTTCCTCCTTTGCCATGGTGACTTCCTCTTCGGTCGGGATGCCGGCTTCGTCGAGCACCTCCGGGGCTACATAGATGGGCGCTTCGACGCGGACGGCGAGGGCCACCGCATCGCTGGGCCGGGCATCGAGCTTGCCTTCGGTCCCATTGTGCACATACCGGATCTTGGCGAAGAACGTTCCGTCCCGCAATTCGTCGATCACCACTTCGATCACCTCCGCGTTGACGGCCTCGAAGAGGTCGCGCAGGAGGTCGTGCGTCATGGGGCGCGGCGGCGAGATCTTCTCGAGCTCCAGCGCGATGGCCTGCGCCTCGAAGGCTCCGATGATGATGGGCAGCCGCCGGTTGCCGTCGATCTCGCCGAGCACCAGCGCATATGCGCCGCCGCTGGAGGGGCTGGTGGAAAGTCCGATAATATCTACCTGAATTGCATCCATTGTGCTTATTGACAACGAAAAAAACGGTGATGATGGGGTTGGCTACCAGACATTTTCGAGTTCACGATCAGGGGCCGATCCGGCCCATTGTCACGAAAGAGATCACGCCTTTTCAACCTCCAACCAGGCGATGCGCCGGGGCTGTTTCGCCGGTCGCATGAACGCCGTTCAGACGCCGGCTTGCGCTCGCAGCGTTTCTTTCAACGCCGCCACAAACACCTGGTTCTCATTCGGCATTCCGGCGTTTACGCGGAGGTATCCGGGGAGTTCGGGATAGCCGCTCATGTCTCGCACGAGCACGCCGTGCTCGGCCAGGCCCGCCATTACGAGGCGCGGCTCCAGTCCTGTGCGGAAGAGCACGAAGTTGGTCTGCGAGGGGATCACCTCGACGCCGTCGAGGGCCTGAAGGTCGGCGGTGAGGCGGCGACACGAAGCCTTGAGTGCGTCGATGCGGGCCCGGACCAGCTCGGGGCGCTCCAAAAGCGTCATCGCCACGGTCTCGGCGAAGCGGTCGACCATGAAGGGCAGGCGCGCCTTGAGCAATTCGGCGATCACCTCGGGACGGCCCAAGAGATAGCCCACCCGCAGCCCCGCCAGGCCGAAGGCCTTCGAGAACGTGCGCATCACGAGCACGTTCGGATGCCGCGCCAGCAGACGGATCGCGCTCGGCTCCTCGTTGAACTCGACGTACGCCTCGTCGACGAGGACGAAGCCGGGGGCTGCCGCCACGACGCGCGCGATCTCGTCCGGCGTCATGGCCAGCCCCGTCGGGTTGTTCGGCGAGGCGAGCACGGTCAGGGCCGGCCGCGTTCGCTCGACGGCGGCGGTGAGGGCGTCGGCGTCGAAGCGCAGGTCGGGGCGCGGCGGCACGCCGATCACCTCGCCGCCGAAGATCCGCGCCATCGTGCCGTAGAGCGCAAACATGGGGCGGGGCAAAACGACGCGCGCGCCCGGTCCGACCAGGGCGAGGCCGAGCGTGTACGCGAGTTCGTTCGAACCGTTGCCGATGAGCACGCCGTCAGGGTCGTGACCGAGCCGCGCGGCGAGGGCTTCGCGGAGCCGGTCGGGCTGTTCGGTCGGATAGCGGTTGAACGGCGCCCGCATGAACGCCTCCAGCAGTTCCCGCTTGAGGTCCTCGGGGAGGTCGTACGGGCACTCGTTCTGATTGAGCTTTACCGTCACGTCCGGGGCGCTGCCCACGTGATAGGCGCGCTCCCGTCGCACCTCCGGGCGGATGAACCGCAAGGTCGCCTCCAGCTCCTCCTCCTGCCTGGTCGTCATGCCCGCTCTTCTCCGGTCGATTGCGAAAACGGAAGGCCCGACGGCGCTTCCTTTCCCCGGCCCGCCGACAACGCAAAAAGCCGGGACAACCCGGCCTGTATAATCAAATTCGCGTGATTTGATTCCCCCGCCAGGCCTGCCCCGTCGCCCTTCGCAAAAGGTTCACGGGGCCAAGCCGTGCGTAGTCCGTCCGGCGGCGCATCGCCTCCAGACCGGAGCGTCGTCGCCGCCCCTTCCGGTGGGAGGCTCAATAGTCCCGCTCGTCGTCGTGATACGACTCCTCGTAATTCTCCGACGGAAGCACCTCCGGAAGCCCCCGAAAATCGTACGCCGGCAGGCACTCGTCCCGGATGTATTGCACCACCTCGTGCATGGCCGTCATGAATTTGCCGAAGTCCTCCTTGTAGAGAAAGACCTTGTGCTTCTCGTATCGCCCGTCGCTCAATCGTTTGCTCTCGGTGATGGTGATGAAAAAATCTTCACCCGAGCGCGTCGTTTTCACGTCGAAGAAATACGTCCGTTTTCCGGCGGGCACCCGCTTCGAGAAGATTTCGTCCCGATAGCGTCCGGCATTCTGGCGATGGTTTTCCCTGCCCACGGCGTCGTCGTGCAGGGCTTCTCCGTCGGGATAGCCCTGTGCACCATGGTCCTGATGCTCCTGTTCGTAACTCATCGATCCTTGCTCCGACTGCTCCGCGCCCCGGGGCCAGAGCTTGTTAAGATTAAACAACGGCAAACGAAAGGTTAAGGGTTGGAGTAAGGCCTGGATCCTACCGTGGGTGATGTCTATGCGCACCAATATGCAAAGGAATTAGTGAAAATACAATGATCTGTGGCACTTGATGTCATTTGCGCTCCTTTCGGCGGTCTTCGCGAGGAGGAATGGAGCGCGGAGCGCGCGGCATTATTTACACAAGAATACGCGATTCGGCGGAGGGCGGCGCGGAATCACGGCGGGGGTTGATAGGCAGCCAGAGAGGCGCGGGGTCGCGGCAAGAGCGTGACCGGATGCAAGGCGGGTGTGTGGAGCACCGTTCGGAGCCGCCGCGCCCATCGCGGGCTGGTGTCGGTGAGGCGAGCCAGCAGGGCCTGCACGCGGGGTTCATCGCCGAGGGCGAGGCGGCAGAGGGCGAGGTCGTAGACGGCGGGGGTGAAGGCGGCGTCGTAGTTGAGGACGGCCTCCAGCAGCGCCGCCGCCCGATCATAGCGGAGGAGACCCATCAGCGCCTGCGCCCGCCCGTAGAGGGCCAGATGGGCGTACGGCGCATAGGCCTGTGTGCGCGCAAACAGGCGCTCGGCCGCCGCATACTCGCCCGCCTCGAGGTGCTGCTGAGCCAGCATGTAGGCCGCCGGGAAAAAGCCGTCGTACACTTCGAGGGCGTCGTGATAGGCGGCGGCGGCATCCTGCGGTGTGCCGAGCATCTGATAGATCATGCCGCGCATGAAGTGGAGGCCGGGGTCCGGCTCGTCCCACCGCGCGAGGGCGGCGTCGAAGTCGGCGAGCCACTGGTCGAACTGGGGCTCGTGGCGCCGCCCGATGGAGAGCATGGCCGAAAGGCGGAAGGCCTGCACGTGGGGCAACGCCTGAAAGGCGGGGTCGTCAAAGACCGCTTTGAGCGACCGGGGTCGCCGGACCCGAAAGCGCTGCCGGAGCGCCGGGCGCGGGTCGGTGGCGATGCTCACCTCTTCGCGAAGGATTTCGTGGCGGCGGCCCAGCACCGTGCCCGCCGAGACGACGCCGAGCACTTCGCCCTTCTCGTTCAGCAGCGGCCCGCCGCTGTCGCCGGGGCGTACGGGGTTGGCGCTGACCCAGAGCCGTTCGACGTCGTTGAGCGCGATCTCGGGGAAGCGCTCGCCCGCGGTGCTTCGCTGTACGCCGCCGGGCCACCCGTAGGTGAAGGCGACCCGTCCGTCGCTGTGCCGCGGCGCGTCCGTCACCGCGCCGAGCGGGAGCGGCTCCATGCCGGCCCGGCGCGTTTCTTTCGGATCCACGTAGAGCACCACCACGTCGCGCACCGGATCGACGGTCCACACTTTCTTGATGGAGAGACGCTTGCCGCCGGGCAGCGTCAGCCGGATGCGGTCGGCGTCCATGACCACGTGATAGCTCGTGATGAAAGCGTCCGGGGCGACCAGAAAGGCGGAGCCGTTGCGCAGGTAGATGCGCTCTTGATCGGGGTCGTGCACCTCCACGTCGATGGACACCACGGCCTGCCGCGCCGAGAAGATGCGGGGCGTCACCCGGTAGGCGAGGATGTGGTGCGTCCGCGCGGCATAGGTGCGCCCCTCATAGCGCACCTCGAAGGCCGGCGTCGTCAGCGCGCCGGCGCGCAGCGCCCGCAAGACGAAGCGCCCCGTCACCACCAGCACGGAGCCGCCGTCCGCGTTCGTCTGTCGCCGTGCCGGGGCGTCTTCCCGCGAGAGCAGCTCGAGGCCGTCGAGGCCGCCGGCGAACGTGCCGTGCCGAAACGCCTCTTCGAGGCGCGCCTTCGTGCCGGAGGCCGCATATACCTCCACGCGCATCACGAGCGGCGCCCCCACCGCCACCGCCGTCCGCTCGACGACGCTGAAGATCTGCACCCCCGCCGCTCCCGGCGAGGCACGCGGCGCCTCCACCGGAACCCACGCGCCGAGCCAGAACAGGCTCGCCACGCCCAGAACCATGATTCTTCGCAATCCGTGGTTGCGCATCGGATACCTCCTCCTGTCGCGCACACGCTCGAAAAACACCTTTATAAGTGCGCCGGGCGCGTAACGATCAGCACCCGATCCCTCCATCAGTACACGATCTCCGCCCCGAATGAAAGGCATTTTTTCATGCGTCTTTCCGGCGGGCGGTTGCGACTCTCGGGAAAGTATGGGAACTTGCGTCCGACCTCGCGTTGCTTCGTTCCGGTGCGCTCTGTCCCGAAACGGTGGATTGAGGCGTTGCTTCCCGTGGCCTGAGAAGTTCGAGCGCATTATTCATAACGAAAAGGAACCGAACGTGAGAAAGCAAACGATGATCGTGATTTTTGCGCTGATGGCGCTGTTGCCCGTCTCGGGCGCGCTGGCCCAACTGGGCAACGACACCCCGGAGCACGACGCCCGCGTCGCGAAAAGCCTCAAGGAGGCCGGCGTCAAGTACACCATCGACGAGGACGGAGATTACAAAGTGATCTTCGACACGGGAAACGGTCGAACCCAGCTGGCCTACGTTCGGTCCGCAACCAACGAGTACCGGAATTTCGAGGTGCGCGAGATCTGGTCCTTCGGCTACCGCGCCGAAGGCGACAGCTTTCCCGCGCTCGTGGCCAACGCCCTGCTCGAAGACACTTTCTCGAAAAAGCTCGGCGCGTGGACCAAGAGCGGCTCCTCGGCAATCTTCGTGGTGCGTCTTTCCGCCGGCGCCGATTCGGAGTCCCTCTTCAGTGCGCTGAACCTGGCCGTCACCTCCGCCGACGCGATGGAAGAGAAGCTCACGGGAGACAAGGACCAGTTCTGACCGGCCTGCCGCTTCCGAGCGCGGGTCTCAGGCGGTCTCCCGGACGACGCTGCGGACGAGGCGTTCGAGGGCGCCGCGGATCTGCCGGCCCACCCGGAGCACGTCTTCATGGACGAGCGGGTCCGCATGAAGCCCGGCGGCGTAGTTCGTGATGGTGGAGATGCCGAGCACGCGCATGCCGAGGTAGCGCGCCTGGATCACCTCGGGCACGGTGCTCATGCCCACGGCGTCGGCTCCGAGCTTTTTGAACGCCTGGATCTCGGCCTTCGTCTCGTAGCTCGGCCCGCGTGTCCACAGGTAGACACCGCGCCGCGTGGCGATGCCCTGCCGGAGCGCCGCCGCCTCGGCCCGGTCGGTCCATGCCGGATCGTACGGGGCCGACATGTCGGGGAAGCGGGGGCCGCCGTCCGTGTTCGGCCCGGCAAGAGGGCTGGCGAAGGTGAAGTTGATGTGGTCCGTGATGAACATGAGCGTGCCGGGCACGCACAACGGATGGATGCCGCCGGCGGCGTTCGTCACGAGGAGGCGGCGCGCGCCGAGGGCGTGCACGAGGCGGACGGGGAACGTGACGGCGCGCATGGGATGGCCTTCGTAGAGATGCACCCGCCCCTGGATGAACACCACGTCCCGCCCTTCGAAGCGCCCGAAGACGAGCCGCCCCCGATGGCCCGCCACGGTGCTTCGGGGATAGCCGGGCAGGTCCTCCGTCGGGAACGCGCGGGCGTCCTCGGCGGCTTCGGCGAGCGCGCCGAGGCCGGAGCCGAGCACCAGCGCGACCTCGGGCACGCGCGGCTCCGTTTCACGAATCATCGCCACGGCGGCGCGCACGTCGGCGTCTGGTGCGTTGGTCTCCGTCATAATCTTTTCGCTTTGATGCATCAGAAGGATCGGGCGCCCGGATCACGCCGTTCTCAAGATCCGATAGTTTCTCAAACTCCACAAGACCTGTTCGACGGTCACGCGGATGGTGGTCGTCAGCGGGATGGCGACGAGCATGCCCACGATGCCCGCCAGCTGCGCCCCGATCAGCACCACGAAGAGGATCACGAGCGGGTGCGTCCGCGCCGCGCGTGAGAAGATGAACGGTTGGAAGAACACGTTGTCGGCGATCTGGGTGAGCGCCATCGCCAGCACCACGCCCGGCACCAGCGAGAAGTCGCCCGTCTGCGCAACCCCCACGAGCGTGCCGGCCAGAAAGCCGATGATCGGGCCGAAGTACGGGATCGTGTTCGCCAGCCCCGCAAAGATCCCCACGGCCAGCGCATACTTCAGCCCGACCACGTAGAGAAGCACCGTCGCCACCGTGGCAATCGAGATGCTCTGCAACAGCAGCGCCCGCAGGTAGCGCCCGATGTTCGCCTCGATCTTCTCGATGATCGCCAGCGTGACTTCGAAGTACCGGTTCGGAGCCAGGCGCAAGAGGCTCCGGCGGATCTTCGCGCCGTCTTTCAGAAAAAAGAACGTGATGAAGGGAATGACGATGACGGCGTAGAAAATGTTGGTAAAGATGTCCACCACCGATCCGACGACGTTGGTGAGGCGGTCTTCCCGGAAGAGGGTCTGGAACACGTTGGTGACGCCCTCCCGAAGCCGCCCTTCCTTCAGCGGGAACACCTGGCGGATCCGGTCTTCGACGGCCGTCGCCACGCTCTGGATGCGATCCGGAGAGATCTCCTGTGCGATGTCGTTGATCTGGGTGACGAGGAACGGCGCCAGATACGTCAGCAGAATGCTGACGCCGCCGAAGACGAGCACGAAGGTCATGAGGATGGCGGGGATGCGTCCGAGCCCCAGCCCTTCGAGGCGGTGCATGATGGGCCGCATCAGGTAGGACAGGGCCATGCCGATGGCCAGGAAGACGACCAGCCGCGAGAAGTACCACAACAGCAGCGCCACGGTCGCCACGACGGCGGCGGCCAGCAGACCGCGCACCACCCGGTCGACGGTGAGGCGGGGCGGCGGCGGGGCCAGATACGGCGGCGGACTTCCACGCCCCGGCACGGGCGATGCGAGATCCTCGGTGGTGACGTCACGTTGCATAAGCCGCCGCAGGTTGTTCGGAGACGCGGGTGCGATAAAACCTTCTGTACGCCGGACGGTCCGCGCGGTTTTCCCGCCCGTGCGAAGGCCGCGCGTCGTTCACGTCTCCTCCCGCGCCAGCTCGTCCACCACGCGGCGGACCACGTCGAAGGAGAACCCCCGGCGCACGAGGTAGTCGGTGAGCTTTTTCCGGCGTTTGCGGGGATCGGGTTCGGAGGCGAGGCGGGGCCAGCGTTTGGCCGCGTGTCGGCGCGCCTGCTCCGCCACGTCGTCCTCGGCGAGCAGCTCGGCGAGCGCGGCGTCGGCGTAATCGCGGCGGACACCCCGGCGGAGGAGCTCGGCGCGGATGCGCTGCGGGCCATAGCCTCGGCCGGCGAACCGGGCGCGGACGTAGGCGCGGGCATAGGCTTCGTCGTCGAGGTAGCCGAGCGTATAGAGCCGCCCGACGACCTCGTCGATGACGCCTTCCTCGAACCCTTTCTCGGACAGCTTGCGCCGCACCTCGCCTTCGGTGCGCGCCCGGTAGGCGAGATAATGAAACGCCGCCGACTTTGCCCGAAACACGGCGTCTGCCGCGAGGATCTCTTCGCACGCGGCCTCGGTCAGCGCGCGTCCCGGAGCCAGCCCGAACGCCAGCGCCACATCCATGTGCACCCCGAAGGCAAAGGCGCCGTCGAGAAAGACCGAGACGCGGTCGGGGTCCTTTTTTTGCGCGACGAGCCGGGTGACGACGCCTGCCGGGTGTTCGGTCATGAGGAGAACGCGGAACGAAAAGGAAACACCATCCGATGACCCCCGAGATCGGGGCGTGTTCCCGCCCCAGGGTTCGCCCGGACCTAGGGTCCGCCCGGACCGACCCGCACCCGGAGCGAATCCACCGAGATCCCGGCGACGATGCCGAGCGCTCCCTCGACGTTCGAGGTCGGCTCGCGGCGCTCGGGAGTGTCGCGGCTGGTGGCGAAGCGCGCGTAGTCCTGCCCGCTTCGGAGCAAAGCCACCTTCAGGTCATGCGCCGGCAGGGGATCCGTCTCGGCCTCGACGGGGACGGCATAGACGCCCGTCCACGCGCGGCGACCCCGGGCATCGCGCGGCATTGCGCGCTCACGGAGGATCTGCTCGGGCAAGAGGAAAAAGTCCACGATGGTCGAGGAGAACGCCGTGCGGGGCTGAAGCTGCGTTTCGATCCAGTACAGGCTGTCGAGCCCCGTCTCCTCGAAGTCGACGGTCCACCACAGGGTGACTTCGACGGGATAGATGAAGCCCTTGCGGGACTGCACGTCGACGCTGAGCGAGTCGATGCCGAGGTTGAGCGAGTCGAGGAGGACGGCCTGCACGGGGCGTTCGGGCACGCGGACGTTCACGCTGTCGAGGGTGATGGGCGGAGGGAGGGTTCCGGCGGCGACGGCCGTCTGCCGGCGCCATTGGATGCGGAGGCGGAAGGCCGTCCGCGCTGCCGCCTTCGGGCCTGCGGCCTCCGGCACGTACCGTCCCGGCTGCGCGTCGTCAGGCCGATACGCGACCCTCCGCCCGTCGATCTCGAGCGCGACCTCGGCATCGGCGACGGCGGCCTCGTCGAGCGCGTACGGAGCGGCCGGCGGGCCGGTGCGCCGGAGCGTCAGCGGGGGGAGCGGCTTGCCGGCCTCGAGGAAGGCCTCCACCACGAGGCGCGCCTCCTCCACCGGCTCGACGGCGTCGCAGCCGGCCGCCGTCAGGAGCGCCGGCAACAGGCCGAGAAGCAGGATTGCCAGGTGCGATCGGATCTTCATGGGAGGGCGGGGACACGTGCGGGCACGCTTTCGTTCACAGTTCCATTTTAAATTCGAAGAGCGGCAACAGGGGAAGACCGCGTCGGTCTTTGCCGCGCACCACCTCCTCCGCCGGATCGTAGAAACGTCCGATGACGTTGCGACGGTTGAGCGCGTTGTAGAGGTGAAGCTCGGCCTGCCACTGCGCGCCGAGCCACGCGAAGCGATAGCCTGCCGTCACGTCGAAGCGGAGGTAGGCCGGCAGCCGTCCGTTGTTGATGCGCGGGCGATGGAGGTACAGCGTCGGGGCGTCGTCGAGCGGGCCGTTGAGGGCGTAGCGGGCCACCGGCACGGTGATCGGATAGCCGCTTCGCCAGAGCGCCGCCAGCGCCAGCCGCCACTGACGGTTCTCCCACCGGAGGAAGCCCCGAAGCGCGCTTGGCGCGTCATACCGCGTCGGGCGATAGTCCGTCTCTCCGAGTTCGGGCGCCCGGTTGAGCGAGCGCCCGGCGGTATAGCTCACCAGGACCTGCCACGCTCCCCGGTCGGCGCGCGCCGTCAACTCCACGCCATAGGAGCGCTCGCGTCCGCTCACGTACTGTCCGAGGAGCGTCCCCACCTCGATGCCGGGCCCTTCTAGCCCGTCTTTCGTCTGAAACTCGTCGCGGGGCAAGAGCACCCGGCGCGCCCCGCGCGCGTAAGCCTCTGCCGAGAGGACCAGCCCCGCGCGCGGGCGCCCCTCCATTCCGAAGCTCACCTGCCCTCCCCGCGAGGGACGAACCCCCTCGCCCGCCGGAATCCACCGACTCGAGACGAGATCATAGAGAAAAGAGAACCGATCGCGGAGACGCTGGACGTATTGCACCTGGGTGCTGACGCTCGCCCGAAAGACGAGCCGCTCCGGCGATGCCGCGTATTGCACGCTCAGACGCGGGTCCAGACGCGTATAGGCTCCGCCGCTGAAGAAGCTCAAACGCACCCCCGGCTGGATCTGCCATCGCGGCGAGGGTTGCCACACGTCCTGGGCAAAAGCGGCCATCTCGAGGTCGCGCTGGCGACTGCGCCCGTTCACCGTATCCACCGTCCCGGGCGAGCGCGTGAGCACGGCGTGGAGGTCGCTCCGGAACCGGTGATCCACCACCTGAACGCCCGCGCGTATGCGGTGGGCAAGCGAGCGGTAATAGTCCACGTCCACCTTCAGCCCCAGGTCTTCGAGCCGCACGCCGTATTGCGAGACGACCGAAGCGCTGCTCGTTGGCTGAATGAGCGTACCCTCGGCGGCTTCATATCTCGAATGGTACCCCGTCACGGTCACGTACACCCGGCGCGAGGCGAGGTACTGATACCGGGCGCTGTAGAGCGTATTGCCCCACTTTTGATCGACCTCGAAAAAAAGATCCGCCGGGCGGAGCCACGACGAGAAATCGAGCGAGAGGTCGAAGGGCAGGCGCAGGTCGAGGATGTCCCGGCCCGTATAAAAGCTCAGCGAGAGGCGGCTTCGCGCGCCGGGCCGGAAGGTCATTTTCGCGTTCCAGTCATAAAAATAATAGCCCGTCCGGAGGGTGTCGCGCCGCCCGCTGTTGTCCGTCACCGGGTGGCTCCGCCCGATGATTTTGTCGAGGTACGAGCGTCGTCCGGCGATCATGAAGGAGCTGTTTTTCGTGACGGGGCTTTCGATGACGAAGCGGGCATTGAGCGGGTTGATGGCCGCCACCACGCGGGGTTGCACCCGGTTGCCGTCCTTGAGTTCGGCGTCGAGCACCGCCGAGAGGCGCCCGCCGTGCTCCGCCGGGAAGGCGCCCTGATAGAGCTTGATGTCCTTGAACGTGTCGGTCTGAAACGTGGAGATGAGGCTGAAGGCATGCCACGGATGATAGACGGGCGCGCCGTCGAGGAGGTAGAGGTTCTGATCGAGCCCGCTGCCGCGCACGATGAGGCCGCCCGTCACCTCGCCCGCGCGCTGCACGCCGGGCATCCATTCGAGCGCCTGAAACAGATCCTGCCCCCCCAGCGACGAGGGCAGGTCTTCGAGCCGGCTGACGGGGAACGCCACGGCGCCCAACGCCTCATTGAGGTCTATCGCCTCTCGCCGGTCGGCCTCGACGACGAGTTCCTCACCCGTCAGCGTGATGGGGTGAAGCGCGACGGTGGCGGCCATCGTCTCCATCACGAGGAGCGTATCGATGACGTGATAGCCGAGATAGCTCACGCGCACCCGGTGCGGCGCGATGCTGACCGCCGGCAGGGCAAAGTACCCCGCCTCGTTCGTCGTCGTGCCCACCTGTCGGTCCACGAGGAAGACGTGGGCGCCGGGGAGCGTCTCGCCCGTCTCGCCGTCGATGACGAAGCCGGAGAGCGTGCCCAGAGGCAACGGCGGGGAGCGGGGCGAGGTCTCCGCCGCGCCGTTCTCGGCCACGAGCACGTACTGCCCCTCCCGCACGAAATCCGCCCGCAACCCCGTTTTTTTCAGCACGCACGCGAGCGCCGCGGCGGCATCGGCGCCGGTGTACCGGCAGGTGGCCCGTCGGCCGCTGACGAGCCGTTGCGCAAAGACCACGTCCACCCCTGCCTGATCACTCAGAAGCGCCAGCGCCTGGGCCAACGGCGCGGCGCGCACGTCGAGGTGGATCGCCTGCGCGCGCCCGTCGGGGGCTCCCGCCAGCGCCAGCCCCATCATTATGGCGAAGATCAGACCACCTCGCACGCCGCTGAAACCCCCGAAGTTCGAGAAGAAAGGCCCTGAAGAAACGGCCGGGTTCGCGCGCGCCGAACGGCGCAGCACCTCGGCCGGATGGTTGATACGAACCCCTGCCGGACGTGAGGGTTTCCGCTCGGGATCGTTGGGTCAAGCGCGGGGGCGAAGGGACGCGAAGGCGAAGCGACGGGGAGGCTTACCGGCTCGGGGCGAGGACGAAGCCGCCGCCGTCGGCCGGACGCACCTCGGCGGTGAGCGTGGCGGCGAGCGTACGGAGAATCTCTTCGAGCGGCTGATCCTGACCAAAGGTGCCGCTGATGGAGTCGGCCGCGAGTTCGGGGGCGAGGCTGACGGGCACGTGGTAATGGGCGCTCAGGCGCGAGACGGCGTCGGCCAGCGAGGCGGCGCGAAAGATGAAGAGGCCCGTCCAGTCGAGCGCCTCGGCCAGGTCGACGGAGACGGGGGGCGTGGGCAAGGCGTCGGAGGCCACGCGGCTTTGCTGACCCGGTTCGAGCACGACGAAGCGCTCACGCGCCTGGCGGGACGCCAGCGAGACGCGCCCGGTCACGAGCACGACCTCCGTCTCGGCGTCGTCGGCCCGCACGCCGAACGTGGTGCCGAGCACCGTGGTCAGAGCCGTCGGCGTCTCGATGGTGAAAGGCCGGCGGTCCGGCGCGATGTCGAAGAAAGCGCGACCCGTGAGGCGGGCGCGGCGGGTGAAGCCTTCGCCCTTCGTCGGGGCCGCATACGTCAACGCGGAGCCGCCCATCAGCCGCGCCGTCGAGCCGTCGGCCATCTCGACGAGGCGCACCTCGCCTTCGGCCGTGCGCAGCGTGACCATGCCGCGCTCGCGTTGAACGAGCACCGTGACGACGGCGGCGAAAATCACGAGGCTCACCGTCGCGGCGATGCGTCCTCCCCACCGTTGTGCGGGGCTCCGCCGCCTCCGCCGCGACGGACGGTCGGCATGCGCGCGGGGCGTCGTCGCCGCGGCGTGCGCCTCCCACACCGCCTCGAAGTCGTCGGCCTCCGCCTGTATGCGCCGGACCACGTCGCGAAGCGCGGGATGAGCCGCGAAGGCGCGTTCGAGCGCCGGGCGAGCCGCGTCGAGGGCTTCGCGCTCGGCCGCCGTGAGCAGGTCCGCGCGCCCCTGCGCGTCGAGGGCATAACACACGAGCGCGTGCCGGTCGGGGACGCGCTCGTCGAGGCTGCGTCGGACGGCGGCGCGCACCCGGCGCCACCGCGCATAAGCCTCCGCCAGCGCGGGATCGGCTTCAAGCGCGGCGCGGAAAGCCTGTCGCGCCTCCGGCGTCAGCGCATCGTCGAAAAGGGTGGGGTCGAACGCTTCGCTCATTACAATCCGTGGGTCATCTGCACGGCCCGTCGAAAGGAGAGGAACGGACCTTTACCATAGCCGCCTGCATCCCCGAAAAAGTAACGGGGCCGCCGCATACGCTCAGCCGCCGCCCAGAAGGAGGAGGGCCGTCAGCCCCCCGGCGACGAGGCTCACGAGGGCGTTTCGCATCTTTGCAAAAGCTCGTTTGACCTGCATTTTGATGGCCGCTTCCGTCGAGCCGATCATCTGTGCGATCTCTTCGTAGCGGTATCCGTATTCGCGCAGTTCGATGATGCGGCGGGCGCGGGGCGAGAGCGCCGAGAGCGCCCGTTCCACATCCACCCGCACGCCGCCCGTCTCCTCCGGCGAGGCGGACTCGGGCGGGCCGAAGGGATCGTAGAGCCGCTCCTTCGCGCTGTATCGCCCCCGGTACAAATCCTGAAGCTCAAAGAGCGCGGCTTTCATGGCGAAGGCCTTCAGGCGCTTCGGGTCCTTGAGATCGACGAGGCCGTTGTGCACGCGCACGAGGGTGTTTTGGATGAGGTCGTCCACGTCCGGGCGCATCCCGATCCTTTTGATGAAGAAGGCGCGGAGCACCGGTTCGAGACGCTCCAGGAGCGTCGCACGCGCGCGTTCATCGCCGGCCTGAGCCTGCGACACCAGCGCGCTCCCGAATGCATCCGACCCTGCCATGTGCTTGTGATGGTTCTCGTGCCGCCCTCGTTTGAAAGGTCCCCGGTACGTTCGGTCCCGTGGAAGGTTGCCCGTCGCCGCGCGTCCCGAAGCGTGGATCTCCGGCGCCGGAAGGAGGGGCGGAGGCCGCTTACCGTCCCGGAGGGAGTTCCACCGAAAGCATCAACCTCATTGGTGTCCCAAAGTTCACAGACGATACGCGCGTCCCGGCCGTCAGCCGGTCACACCGGCGAACGAGAACGCCGCCAACCCCACCACGAGCGCCGCTTTGACGAGGTCGGCGGGCGGCGCGACGCCCGTCTCCGGCGCATAGAGTTTCCGGACGGCGCTCAGGAGCAGACCGCCGGCGAGGAGCATGAGCAGCAGGTAGAGGCCGCCGTAGTCGAGAAAGAGATAGGGCGCCGGTGCGAGGGCGACCGCGAGCGCCGGCGCCGCCGTCGTGAGCGGGCGCATTTCCCGGTCGTCGAGGGCGCCGAGCGTGAAGGTGAGGAGGAAGACGTAAACCGCCCCGAGCGTCGCCGGACCGGGTGCGCCGGCTGCCGCGCCGCCATAGACGAGCGTCATCGCCGCCACCACCGCCACGAGGAGCGGGCCGACGGGACGCAGCCGCCGGAGGTGCACGACGTACGCATAGAGCAGCACCGCCGCCATCGCTGCGATCAGGACGTGCGCCGCCGTCAGCCGGAGGCTCAGCGCCAGCCCCGCCGCCGCGCATAGGCCCGCCGCC